>CAZYCB010000332.1:0-1595 GCA_964645735.1 uncultured bacterium
TTGATGAGGTCCCTGAGCTGTACCACCTGGTACGGTTCCTGGTTCGGCTTCGGGACCGGCATGTCCACGTCGTTGTGGAGCAGAACGACGAGGCCCGCCTCGCCCGCGAACTCGAAGATCCGGTCGAGCGCCGGGTTCAAGAGGCTCGCCGTCTCTCCGGCGATTTTCGACGAAACGAACTCCTTGTGAATCGTGAACTCGCCGATCCCCGAGAAAACCCCCGGGAAGGTCTGCAACACACGGCGGATGTGGTCCGCCGCGTACATGTCCGCGGGATTGAAACCGGTGATCATCGGATCGAAGCGCTTTTGCTCCTCCTTGGAGAGCGATTTGTACGCCATGGCGATGTGCGCATCGGTGAACGAGTAGTAATAGAGCGGCGCGTCCGTTTGCAGGTAGTACGTGGGGGCGAAATCCCCGGTGTTCTCGTACGCCCACATCTGCTGGAGCGGGATCCCGAAGATCGCCGCGCGCCCCACTTTGGTCCCCATGATCTTCAGGAAGTCGTGGATGTCCGTTCCTTCCTGGATGTAGTTCGTCAAGTGAAGATGCCCGTCGTGGAAAAGGGGCGCTTCGCGCGCCGAGCCCGTGCGGGCGTTGCGCTTGGACTGCGCCACCGCGGGGGTGGGAGCCGACGCCATGCCCGCCATGGCAGCGACCACGACGAGCGCGCCCAGGATCATGACTCGTCGCGCGCGACGAGAAAAATCCAACATTGTCTAGCCTCCTTCGATTCGCGCTTGCGCGCCGGCGCTGTAACCTAAATCAGGAAATCCGTCCCGATCGAGAAGATCGTTCCCGTCTGGCCGGCCGTGTAGTAGCCGAAGTTCGAACCCGCCGGGCTCTTCTCGATGTGCATGATGTGCAGATTGACGCGCCAGCTGCGGTTCCCGAACGGGTACAGGCTGGCTCCTCCGCCCGCTTCCCAGGGATTCCTCTCGAATTCGTCGAAAATGTAGGAGGTCGCAACGTAGAGACCGAGCTTCTTGGGAACGACCATATGCATCGCTTCCATGAAGAACCCGTGGTCCACGATCGCATCCGAGGGAGAAGCTACATCCTCCCCGGTGACGGAATCGACGGCCTCGAAATCCGACAGCTGGCGGAACAAATACTCGCCTTGAAACGAGAACCCGCGGTATTTGGCGCCTGCGTCCACGGCAAATTCCTCGTACCTGAGTCTATTAACGGTCACGCCCTCGGCCAGAGCCTCGGCCTCGAATGGATAGACGCCGTCCGAGAGCCGGATCTGCGTGGCGCTCGGGGGCAGCTCGAGCGCGGCGTAACGGCTCTCGCGGCTGGTGCACGCCGACAGACCAAAACGGGTGGCCACTTGTTGATGGTTCTCCAGATCCCCGAAACCGCCCCTGGGGCCGAATTCACCCGTCGTGGGCATCCACGCGACGCTCGCGCTGTATCCGAAATCGCGTGTGTCGTTGGATGCGGTAACGCCGAGCTGACTCAAGTTGGTGGTGATCGCAGCGGTGTAGGAGAATCGGTCGATCGGAGTGCCGGTGATGAAGAACGATGACGAGAACCCGCCTCGAAGGAAGTCCTCCGCCATCTGCCGGTCGCTTCCGGCCCAGAACGGCCAC
>CAZYCB010000333.1:0-1650 GCA_964645735.1 uncultured bacterium
GATTCGCAGAAGCCACCCCAGACGGAGGCCCGATGTCACCGTCACGCCCTGGGAAAGAAGCGATGCCGTTTCCGTTCCGAGCCTCCCCGCCAGTCCGAAATTCACCCAGAACCCCATCCAGTCCTTCACGGCCTGCTGGTATTCGAGCTGGAGCGTGGTGAACAGAACGTCGCCGCTCTCGAACGTGACTTCCTCTCCATCGACAACAGCGAGAGGAAATTCAGATCCTGGCGCCATTCCAACAGCGAGTGTATTGCGAAAATAAGTAGAGATAAACGGCCCCCGGACGACGGCGGTTGTGGTGAAACGGTGATCGGCGAGCAACGGTGCCGTCGTCCGCGGCGCCAGTTGCTGCACCGCGGGGTCGCCTGCGGGAGGCGGCTCCTGTGCCCGAAGCGCCGAGAGCGGTAGTACGGACAACAGCAGCATCACAAGAATGCCGACGCGGCTAAACCGCGAGAACGCAGTCGGCCGACTCGTCGTCCCCGCATCGTGGGCGGACATCGTGACCTCCTCTTTTCTCGTCATCATCGCTTGATGCTCGACAGCCTGGATACGCGTGTCCGAGGCCGCCGGCGTTCATCTAGCCGCGCCCCGGGAAAAGCACTGTGGCCAACAACTGAAAACCGCTCGACCGCAGCCGTGGGGCAAGCGCCTCATCATAGAAGTTCGTGTCGGAGTCGACCATGTTGACCAGGCTCTGCTGATATCTCAGCTCGAATGTCATCAGGGTGCTCTTCGCCGGAACCATGAACCCCACGCCGAAGGCGACGGAGACGTCGACGTTCCGGAAGAAGCTCGCCACGTCTGTGTCTCCCGCCCGGATATCCTTGAGCGTCGCCTGGGTCAGGAACCCGACCCCCACGCCGGTTGTGAAATAGCTGAAGCCGTTATCCGCGTAAATCTTGACCATCGCGAGACAGTCGATGTAGTCGAGACGCAGCTCGAGGCTGTCCCTCGGTTCCTCCTCCCCTACGTCGAAGGCGACGTTCGCTCCCCGCCGGACGTACATGGGCTGGAGGGAGAGCGCGACGTCATCGCTGAGGGCGATGTCGCCGACGATCCCCGCGGCGACACCGAGAGTTCGTCCGTACTGGGCGTCCTCCGGCACGTCGCCCCCGAGGCCCGACCAATTCAAACCGGCTGTCACGCCGATCCGGGACTGCGCTGCCGCGCTCGCCACCAGACAAAGGACGAGGCACACGACATGGCATCCTACGAAAAGAAGACGTGCCGGTCTCGCGCTCATCGGTTTCTCCTTCGACCGAAACAGGTTCTGGCCCAGTTCTGCAACGTTAAGATCAAAGCTTGTACCGCGTCAACACGATCTCACCGGATGGATAGTCGTCCTCGGACATCACATCCCCAGCCGCGGGCGAGACACGTCCATGTTAGCCAGATTCCGGTTGGGTTGTGAACTCGTAGGTTTACCAGGTTCGGCACAGAAAAACTACTGGGCGCCGGGAAACGGCAGTTCCATCAGGCTGTGTCCGAAGTGCTTTAGCGGCTGCCGCCTGTCTCAATGGACTTGAAAACGCCTACCCCGCTGTGGTTTAATCAGTTTCTGGGACGCTGTTCTTCGTCCGTGGTTGCTCGGGACACATGCCGGTTGTGGCGGGGGTTCAATCGTGCGAACGCGCCGTAACGTGG
>CAZYCB010000334.1:0-5003 GCA_964645735.1 uncultured bacterium
CTGTCGAATCTCGAGACGGACAGTCAGAAGCTCGTCCAGATCGTTCTAGTGGGACAGCCGGAACTCGTGGAGATCCTCACGCGGCGCAGTTTGAGGCAGCTCAGACAGCGGATTCCCGGCATCCTCCAGATGAAGAACCTACAGCCGGCGGAAGTCGACGAGTACGTCCGGTTCCGGCTGCGAACGGCCGGCATGACGAACGGCGCGCTCTCGTTCACACCGGAGGCGCAAGGCGCGATCTTCTCGTTCTCCGAGGGCATACCGCGGCTCATCAACACGCTCTGCGACAGGGCGCTGATCCGGGGGTGTCTGCGCGGCGAAACCACGATCGGCCGCGACACGGTCGTCGCCAGCGTCATGGAACTCCAAGGGGGAGCGCCCGAAGTCAGGAGCGAAACAGGAGGCGTGTCGTGAGCCGTCTGTTCGATTCGATGCGGCGCGCCGAAGACGAGCGGCGCAAGAGGGCCACCCCTGTTGTGGCAGGGGGAGAGGTCGGGATGTCGACGGGCGGCGAGGCGTCCGAGGGGATCCCGGTCCCCGTGCCCGTCTTCGCGAATCCCGCGGCGGCCGACAGCGAGTCGCTCCGCGAACTCGGCATGCTCCGGAACGGCCTCGAGGTGGCGCTGGCCGGCAAGTCGAAGAGGACGATTCTTTTCACAGCGGCGATGCCGGAGGACGGGACGACGACCATTGCCGCGGCATACGCGAGGATGCTCGGGCTGGAGGGCCGGCAGAGGGTTCTCGTGTGCGAGATGAATGCGCGGGAGCCATCGTTTGCGAGAGTCTTTTCGACGAACGGCGAGGCGGGAGTCTCGGATTACTTCGTCTCCGGACGAAGCCTGTCTTCGCTCGTTCAGAAATGCCCGTCTGACAATCTGGATGTTCTCCATGTGGGACGTCCGGATGCAACGGCGATACAGCTCCACTTGAATCACGCATTCCCGAGGCTTCTCGAAGAGGCTCTCCGTGACTACGACACGGTAGTGATCGACGCACCGCCCGTCATAAACTCTCCGGAGACCCCGCCGATGACCGCTTTCGTCGACGGCGTGGTTCTCGTCGTCCGCGCCGGAAAAACGAAGAGGGAAGTGGTCCAGCGCGCGATCGAGTCTATCGCGAGCTTCAAGGGCCGTGTTTTTGGAGTCGTTCTGAACCGCAAGAGGTACTACATACCCGGTTTCATCTACAAGCGCATCTAGGTCCGTATTCTGTCACCGCGCCATGCGGGTACCCAACTGGCAGCAGCTTTGATGAATGGCGATCCCCACCAAATCCTGTCCTCTCTCGCGGACCGCATTGTCAACAGCGTCGTCGATTGTTTAGGAGACGGAGAAGTCCTGTCGATCTTTGTCGCGGGCGGTTTCGCCCGCGGCGAGATCGCTCGGTTCGAACGTCCGGGTTTCGTCGAAATCTACTCGGACCTCGATGTGTACGTGATACTGCGGCGCCCCCAGGATCTCGAGTCGGCCCGGCGGCGGGTAGCGGTTCGCGTGGCGGCGCTGCCGAGGGAAACGGGAACGTACAGGATCTTCCCCGAGCCCGACGTCGGCGTGTATTCGGAAGAGGACTTTCTCGCGCAGAAAACGAGACCCGGGACCGTGGAGATCAGCGACAGCCACGTCGTGCTCCACGGGAGCGCGGAGACGCCTCGAGAGGCTCGGCGGAGGTTCGCCGCGGCCGCGATCGCGCCTGCGGAGGCCCTCTATCTCATCGAAAACCGCCTTGCCGAGATGGGCGGGCTCGCTCGGCTCGTCGGGCGCGGCGAGCCCGAGGGTTTCGAGCGATACGTCCGCTACGTAATTCTCAAGAGCGGCATCGATGCCGTGGCGGCTGCTCTCATCGGTCTGGGCCTCTTTCAGTCGTCGAGAGCGGCGAGGATGGAGGCGTTTCGTGCCGCGCGTTCGCGCGGCGATCTGCGGGGACTCTTCTCCGAGGAAGCGGCGACGCTCGCGGAGGCGTGCTACGAAGGCGTCGTGAATCTCCAGAGAACACTCGAAACGAATCCGAGCGGCCCTGGGGATCTCCGCCGCGACGTCGAGTCGATGCTCCTCGGTTTATGGAAGGCGAGTGCAGTGCGTCTGAGCCCGGTCGAGACGGGCGATTGGAGCGACCTCGTCGAATGGCGCTGCAAGGCGGGACAATGGCCTGGCAACGTGAGGGAGCTGTCGGCTCTCGCCAGAAGAACGTCGCGTTCGCGCTTCGGTGTGCTCCGGCACTCGGGGAGGCTCGGGAAGCTCTCGCCCGTCGACGCGCTCCGTTTGTCGGGCACCGTCGAGGCTCTTCTCGAGCAGGGAGAAGGGCAAGCCGTGGAGACATCGCTCCGCCGCGAAGCGATCGAGCGCGGCTACCTCCGCGTTTTGGACGAACTCACACGGGCGTTCGGGTACGAGTCAGGTCCGGCCTTCGAGCGCGCCCGGCGCATGTTCCAGGAGACGGCATGAAGACGGCTGCGGATACGCCGCGGCTCACCATCATCGTCTTGATCGACGCTCTGGGGTGGGAAATCGCCGAACGCCACGGGTTCTGCCGCGAGTTCCTACCCGTCTCTGGAGCCCTGGATACGATACTGGGGTACAGCTCGGCGGCGATACCGTCGCTCCTCAGCGGCACACCGCCGTCCGTTCACGGCGCGTGGGCGATGTACAAGTACGCTCCGGACACGTCGCCCTTCAAGTCTCTTCGGCGCCTGCCCAGGCTGCCGCACCCGATCGAGTGGCGCCTGCGCGCGCTCGCGCGGTGGATCACGGAGAAACGGAAAACGATACGGGGCTACTACGATCTGTACGAGATTCCCCTGAACGTTCTCGGCTACTTCGACGTCGCTCACCACGGAGACCCGTACGTGACAGGAGGCTTCGGCCAGGAGACTTTTTTCGACCGCCTCGCGGGGGAGAAAGTCCCGTTCGCGGTGTGGACGTACAGAACGCCGGAGAAGGAGAACTTCGAAGCGCTCGGTTGTTCGATCGGCTCATCGAAGCAAGTGCTTTTTCTCTACACGGCGGAACTCGATGCCCTGATGCACCGCGTGGGGACCCTCCACGGCGACGTCGCGGAGAAGCTGAAGTACTACGAGAACCAGGTCACAGCTCTTCTCGAAGCGGCCTCGGCGGCGGGCAGGGACACGACGCTCTTCCTCTTTTCCGATCACGGGATGACGGATGTCACGACCGTCGTCGATGTGAAATCCGAGGTGAGGAAGTGGGGCTACCGCTTGGGACGCGATTTCATGGCGTTTTACGACTCGACGATGGCGCGTTTCTGGTGCGATCCGCGTATTGCGGATGACCTGGTCAGGCGGCTCGACGGGACGGGGTGGGGGAAAGTGGTTTCCCGCACGGAACTCGATGCGCTGGGGTGCCGCTTCGCAGACGACTCTTACGGGGAAGTGATCTTCCTCGTCTCTCCCGGGTATCTCATCGTCCCGAGCTACATGGGCACGGAGCCCGTGGCGGCAATGCACGGTTACCATCCGGGAGCCCCCTCGTCACGGGGGTGTTTTTTCAGCAACGACACGAAGCGCCGCCGGCCCGAATCGATACTCGATCTCAAGGATCTGCTAGTGGCGCACGTCATGGAAAGGCCGTGATGGGAGAGGCGACTCGCGAACTCGGACGGGCGATGTACTGGAGCGTTCTCGCGCGTGTGGGACGCTTCGTGCTCGGATTGGCGAGCAGCATCATCATCGTCAGAGCTCTCGGGAAGGACGACTACGGCGTGTTGAGTCTGCTTCGCGTCGTGCTCGTTTTCGTTGGGATCATCGCGGGGGCGGGGATGGGGCAGAGCCTCCTCAAGTTCCTTCCGGTGCTCAAGGTGTCTGGCGATCGGGAGGGCGCGCGAAGAATCGTCCGCCGGGTGATCGCCATACAAGTGTGTGCGTGGGTTCTGCTCGTCGCGGTGAGCTACTTGCTGGCCGGCTGGTTCGAGTCGATGTTCTCGTTCGAGGGTGTAGGTACCATCCTCTGGATAGCCGTCGCCCTGGAGCTTTTCGAGCTCGCCTTCAACCTGGTGAGCCAGGTGCTCAATGCCCACTACGACACCAAGCTCCTCAGCTTGGCGAACGTCGTGGGGCACGCGGTGCTGATCGTGTTCCTGCTGATCCTCCTCCCCGCGGGTTTCGGCGTTGTCGCCGTGTTTCTCGCGACGGCCGCGGGCAACCTGGTCAGCACGCTGATGGTGACGAGGAACGTGGGGCGGCAGCTGAGAGCGGAGAGGCCGCGGGAGGCGCCGGGCCGCGTCGAGTGGGGGCGTCTGCTGAAATTCTCGCTGCCTTTCGCGGTCATCGGAGTTCTCAACGTCATCGTCTGGCGGCAATCGGAGACGATTTTCCTCGCCCATTTCCGCGGGGCCGCGGAGGCGGGGTTCTTCGATCTCGCGTACAGGCTGCCGCAAACCGCTCTCGAGTTCATACCGTTGACCGTGTGGCCGATCATCATGGCCGGCATGTCGGAAGCCTACGCGAAGGACGCGAACAGATTGAACGAGGCGATCGACCGCTACTACCGCATGCTCTTTCTCCTCTGCGCCCCCATCTGCGTCATCGGAGTAACGCTGGGGGGACGGGTGATTCCGATTCTCTACGGGAAGGAGATGATGCCGGCGGCGGTTCCGACTCAGCTCTTCTTTGTCATATTCCCGCTGTCGTTTCTCGGGACGCCGCTGAGCATGGCGCTTTATGTGATAGAGAAGAGCAGCGCGAATCTGGTAGTATACTCCATACTCGCGATCATCAATGTCGGACTCGACTTGCTGTTGATCCCCCGGTTCGGCATCATCGGCGCGATTATCCCGGTGGGTCTCGCGATCGCCGCGTCTCCCTTGCTCTACCGGTACGTGCTCGGCAGGTACGTTTCGGGCACTCGAATCCCGTTCCGTTTCATCGGGAGATGCTTTCTCGCGTCGAGTCCCGTTCTCGTCATGCTGCCTTTCGCGGGTCTGATCCGCGGCGTTGTGGATCTGTGTTTGGCCGCAGCGGCGGCGTGCGTTGTCGTGATGTTCACGGCGAA
>CAZYCB010000335.1:0-15465 GCA_964645735.1 uncultured bacterium
TCTCTCTCAACGACGATATGATTCCGGTGAGCAGCGCTACTCCGGACTTGCTGATGAACTCGGTCTTCGACAGATCGAGAACGATTGTCCTGTGTCCGTTGCGCAGGAGCGTGTTGAAAGAGGAATCGACCTGGGGAACCGTCGACGAGTTGATGCTCCCCGAGAGCTCCAGCACGACGATCTCCGGCGAATCGGTCCGCCTCACAGCGATGGAAAGGCCGTTCATCTCAGTCCTCCTGACATGGTTGCGAGCCGCTCTCTGCTCATGCAATCCATATGCCATGGGCCGAGGTCGGGGGCGGGACGCGGGGAGTTTACCGGGATTCGGGTGTCCGGCTCCGGACGAAGAGCGACGGTTTGGCATCGAGTCTGCCCGCGTCGACAAGATGGTAGTACCGCTGCCTCGATTCGATCAGAAAATCGAGAAGGTAGTTCGCGTGGCAGTATCGCTGGGCGCGCTTGAGCAGCGACCGGGCTTCGGAGTAACGGCCGTCGGCCCCGGCGAGTTCGGCGAGGCGGATGGCGGCGTACATCTGGTAGATCTGCTCCCCGCCGCGTGCGTCGCATGCGAGAGCCCGTTCGTACGCTTTCCTGGCGGCCGTGAAGTCGCCGGTCAATGCCTCGAGGTCCCCTGAGTAGAACTCGTGGAGTACGTCTTCTCCGTAGATGCCCTGGTAGCGCTCGAGCAGCCGGGACGCGTCGTCGAACTTGCCGTCGTAGAGCATCTGGACGAATTCGAGGTCGTCGGTGTCGATCGTTTTCACGGGTACGTCGACACTCTCCAGCATCGCTTTGGCGGCGGGGTGGTATACGGGCCACCGATCGCCCTTGAGCACCGTGTCGAACGCTTTCCTCGCGTCGTCGGCTTTGCCCATCCTCTGCTGGAGGAACCCGCGGTTCAAGAGCGCGATGGGAACGATCCAGTCGGGATGGGGCGGCGGGTTCTCGAGGAGCGGCGCGTACATCTCGATCGCGTCCCGAGGATTTCCGAAGTACGATTCGGTGAAGGCCTGTACGAGCTGTATCCGCTTGATGAGCTGCCAATCGGCGTGCTGTTCGCCCACGGAGAGGTGATCGTCGATGGAGGTCTCCACGACCGCGAAGAACTCCCGCGTTCTCGCCGGATAGAGCGTTTCCACGACGGCGACGGCCTCGGCGAGCCGCGTATAGTACGGGTACTCCTCGAGCAGACGGAGGAGTCCGTCGGACCCTTTCTCGAAGTTGCCTTCGAAGACGAGATTGAGCGCCGCCAGTACGAACCGCCAATCGGTGCTGAAGGCGCCTTTGTGCGTGGCGGCAAACTCCATCATGGCGAGGCCTCGCTCCCTGTCCCCTTCTGGAATGAGGAACAGCTTCGCGATGATCTTGATGAATCCCGGCAGGGCGTCGGCGAAGTACAAATACGCGCCGAGAGCCCCCTGGGCGTCGGGGTCGTCGGGGTACTTGTCGAGATACCGCTCGAGATCCCCCTTGCCGTGTGACGCGGCACGCGCGGCGTTCCAGTAGCTTTTCGTCAGAGCGTGGAGCTGTGCCTTCATGAACCAGCCATATCCGCGGTAGTAGTACTGCCGGTAGTCTTTGACGTCGCGCTGGAGCGCCCCGTCCGAAAGGGCGATCGCACGGTCGAGCGCCGCGTGAATCGGCGGCGTCGCCTGCCGGATGAGTTCCTTGTTGTTGTCCTCGTCGTTCAAACGGTCGCGGAGCAGCTTCGCTTCGAGAAGGATGGGGTACGGATCCTTCGGGTTCTCTTTTTGATAGAACCGCGTCAGGGCAAGGGCGGAATCCGGCCGGTTGCTGTAGAGGATTTCGAGGATCTCCCCCGCGTCGAACGGCCGTTTCGCCTCGACTGAGAGGGAGGAGTCGCCCGGCGTCCACGCACCGGGGGCCGCGCGGGCGGTGCCGAAGGCGAGCCCCGCCAGCAATGCCAGGACCACAAACAGTGTATCTCGTTGTAATGTCATGTGTTGACTTTGCCGCCCCCGGGGTCTCCCCCGCGGGGAGCGTTTCAGGCATAATGCGACAGGCCTCGCCGCGGTCGGAAGCGAAATCTCCTCCAGATAGAACGGTTTTTGCGGGTTTTGGCTGGCATGCCGATTGCTCCACGGTTCTCGAAGTCTCCGTGGAGAAACGATGAGTTCCTATTCTCAAAACCGCAATGGAGGCACCGCGCGTGCCGACATCGACACCGCCGCGCTCGAGAAGGCGCGCGCGGTGTTCATGTGTCTATCCAAGCTCGTCCTCGGAAAGAAAATCTACGCCAATAACAACCCGGCGCTCCTCAAGTTCTCCGCCGACCTCACGGCCGCGCTTCGGAGTTTCTTCGAGGAGGAGGACGTCCTCGTCGTCACCGTCGACAAGTACAGGATCCTGTGGAACGAAGAAGTCATATACGAAAACGACAAACGCGAGGAGAGTATCGCCTTCATCCTGTACCGCGACGGGATCGGCGAACTCACCGTCCAAAAATCCGTGACGCCGCAGGAGATCGAATTGTTCGTCGATCTCCTCAAGGACGCCGTGAGGGCGGTCTGGCAGGACGAAGACGTCGTCACGCAGTTGTGGAAAGCGGACCTGGAGCACATCGCCTACCGCATTCTCGACGAGTACCTCCTCGGCCAGTTCGGCGAAGGTCGCCGCGACGAAGCGGAAGCCCGTCTTGCCTCGCTCGAGACGGAAGACCACCCGGATGCGCCCGGTCTCGCCGACCAGAGCCGCGTCGTGGCGAATGCAGAAAACGAGATCGAGCCCATCGACAAGTACCTCAGCAAGCTCGCGGGGCACGACGCCGCCGGCATGTCCGGCGATGAGCGGGAGGAGCATTTTCAGAACATGATGGCGTCGTTCTTCACCGTGAGCGCCGAGGAACTGCGCACTTTCAAGGAAGCACTCTTTGAGAAGAAGAAGCAGGACAACCTGGTCAGTTTCATATCCGAGCTGTTCGATTTCGTTTTCATCAAAGACAATCCGTCCGCCGTCCGCGACGTCATGGACACGATAGAACGCCTGGCGGACTATCTCGTCACCGAGCTTCGCGGACCCGTCCTCGCGTCTCTTCTGGAGGACACGAAACGGACCGCCGCGAAGGGACCTCACCCGGCGGAAGTCCGGGATTTCCTTGCCGGCCTCGAGAACAAACTCACCGATCCCTCGCTGCTCCTCGCGATGGGGGGAACGGTCGGAACTTCCCAAGAAGCGGGAGAGGAAGCGTTCGCGTACTTCGAGGCGGTCGGCGACAAGGCGGTGCCGGCGATATGCAGGCTCATCGAAGAGCACCCCGATCCCAGACTACACAAGAAGGCGCGGGAATCCCTCGTCCGGATCGCCGGCGGGAGGTTGCCGGAAATCATCGGACGGATGGACATCGACAAGCCGCAGATCGCGCGGGACGTCATCGCGCTGGCGAACGCGGCGCACTTCCGCGAGATCCCCAAGGTGATCAGAGAACTCGTCTATTACCCGGATGACCATGTCCGCCACGAGGCAATTCAGTTTCTCGCCGGTCTGGGAAGCGCCGAGGCGCTGGCGCTGCTCGTGAAGCTTCTCGACGACGCCGACAAGAACGTCCGTCTGAAGACGCTCGCCGTGGTGTCCGACGTGGACGCCCCCGTGGTGAGAGACAGGCTCATCGAGATCGCGTTCGGCAAGGAGTTCACCGAGAGAGAGTTCGACGAACAGGCCGAGATCTTCAAAGCGCTGGGCAAGGTCGTCGGCGAGGCGGCGCTGCCCAAACTCAAACACTCCGTCGGAAAAAAGAGCTTCCTCGGGCTTGCGAAGCGGCACACCAAGATGAACAAACTTCTCGCCATAGAGGCTCTCGAACAGATCGACAGGCCCGGCGCCAGGAGCCTTCTCGGAGACCTCGCCAAAGACGCGGACGATGCGGTCAGATCGAGGGCCGCCGAAGCGCTCGGCACATGCGACGCGTCCGGCGCGGGCAGCGAGGGGCAGAAGGACACGCAGATCGATTGACGACGTGAGGCGAAATGAACGGTCGAGAAAAAAATATGGTTGAAAGCGAAGACAACGCCGGCATGACGCCGGCGACGATCGCGGAGAATGAAGCTCCCGACTCGGGAAGGCAGGATTGCGTCGATACGGCGCGCGCCCCCGGAGGGCGTGCCGACGAGGCCGAGAGGGAAGCGATACACAAAGCCGGTCCGCTCTTCATCCACTACCTTTTCAGCGCGAGCAAGACCGTGCAGGTTCACGATCTCGCAAACCGCGCGACCCAGCGCGTCCTCGCCGACTTGATGGTGCCCCTGCGGAGTCTCTTCGCCTCCGAAGGCGGTTTGAGCGTCCGCGTGACGCCGGACTACCTTTACATCAACGACGTCCGTCTCGTCATGGACTCGCACAACTTCGGTCCGATCATGTACGTCATCGAGACGTTGAGGGAAAGGGACGTCGAGACTCTCGAGCTGCATCCCGACGTGACTCCCTCCGAGATCGGGATCTTCCTCAAGGTATTCCTGAGCGAACTCGCCGACGACGACGTTTTCGGACAGCTCACGACCCGCATCTCCGAGGCGAACATCAGCCATATCAAACTCGTCCAGTGGGTCGAGCGCGAGAGACATCTCACCGAGCACGCGGAGACGGACAGAAACATTCGGAAGGAGAGCAATCAGGTCTTCTTCCGTTCGCTGATACTCGTCGGAGAAGTGCTGCGCGGGATCGAGCAGAAGAGAGTGATCCAGGTACGAAAGGCCGAGAGGCTCACACAGCAAATGGTGGACATCGTCCGCACGGACGAGTCGATACTCATCGGGCTGGCGAGCATCAAGGATTTCGACGAGTACACGTTCGCACACTCGGTTAACGTCTGCGTGCTCTCGATGCTCATCGGCGACCGATTGCGGCTTTACAAAAACGACATCGCCCGTCTGGGCGTGGCCGCGCTCGTGCACGACATCGGCAAGATGTACGTCCCGCAGAGCATTCTGAACAAGCCGTCGAGACTCGAGGGCGCGGAGTGGGACGTGATGAAGTACCACCCGTTCTTCGGGGTGAAGGAGCTCTCCAAGGTAAAATCGCCCCGCGAGGTGACCGACGGGATGTTCACGGCTCTCCAGCACCACGTGCACTACGACGGCACGGGGTATCCCGTGAAGGCGTCGCCGTGGGACCTTCACCTTTTTACGCGGATCGTCACGGTCGCCGACTACTACGACGCGATGACGACGCCGAGAATATACAAGAAGGATCCGCTGACGCCCGACAGAGCGCTGAGGTTCATCTTGGAAAAAAGCGGGCAGATCTTCGATCCGTTCATCGCCAAGGTCTTCATACAGGCGATCGGAATGTATCCCGTCGGCACCGTCGTGGATCTCGACTCTGACGAGCGGGGGGTCGTGGTGAAGCAGCACGAATCGAGCCGGTTCATACACAGACCTGTGATCGCCCCGATGCGCCGGGACGGCTCTTTCGATCCCCAAGGGGCTCTCTACGACCTGTCCGAGCGGGTCCCCGGTTCGCTCGCATACCGCCGGACGATCGTGCAGACGATCTACGACGTCGAAGCCGAACGCGGCAAGATGCGATTCTTCACGGCAGAGTAATCCTCGTCAGAAATGAATTCGCGGCGCGTGCGCTCTCAGTATTTTGGCAGCGTGGGATCGACGTCTTCGTTCCAGGCATAGAGGCCGCCGCGGAGGTTCCATACGCTTTCGAAGCCCGCTTTTCGCAAGAAAACCGCAGCGGCCGCGGATCGTTCGCCCCGCCGGCAGTAGACAACCGTGTCGCGCGACGGGTCGAGTTCGCGTAGGCGCGACGGGAGCTGCCCGAGAGGAATGGAAACTCCTCCGATATCGCAGATCTCGCGTTCGCGCGGTTCACGGACATCGAGGAGGAGTAGGTTGTCGCCGGCGTCGATACGGGCCTTCAAATCCCTGGGAGAGATCTCCGCGACGCCGGCGGAAGCGTTCGCATTTCGGCCGGGCGGGCGGCACGACGCTTCGCCGTCGGCGAGCTCCCGTATCGTTCTTTGTCGACCGCACGCGGGGCAGGCGGGGTTCTTGAGGATCCTCAGCTCGCGAAACGACATTCTGAGCGCGTCAACGAGAAGAAGCCGCCCCGCGAGAGTCTCTCCCGCGCCGACGATGAGCTTGATCGTTTCGATGGCCTGTATCGTTCCGATGATCCCCGGGACCCCGCCGAGAACGCCCCCTTCCGCGCAGCTCGGCGCATCCTCCGGCGAAGGCGGTGCCGGATAGAGGCACCTGTAGCACGGGCCGCTCGCGAGCCCGAAGACGCTCGCCTGTCCCTCGAAACGGTAGGCGCTTCCGTAAACATCCGGTTTCCCCAGGAGGATGCACGCGTCGTTGATGAGATAACGAGCAGGGAAGTTGTCCGTCCCGTCCACGATGATGTCGTAACCGGAGAGAATCTGGAGCGCGTTTTCGCTCGTCAGGCGTTTCTCGTGTGTGACGATCTCGATCTCCGGATTCACGTCTCTCAAACGCTCGGCGGCCGCTTCGGTCTTGGAGCGGCCGACGTCCGACGTTCCGAACGTGATCTGGCGGTGGAGGTTCGTCAGCTCGACGGCATCGAAATCCACGATACCCAACCGTCCCACACCCGCCGCCGCGAGGTAGAGTCCAGCCGGGGCTCCCAGGCCGCCTGCGCCAACGAGGAGAACGCTCGCCGCCGCCAGCTTGATCTGGCCATCGAGCGACACCTCAGGCAGCATGAGGTGCCGGCTGTAGCGCCGCATCTCCTTCGGGGGGCGGCCGTCTCCTTCTTTCGCGCACATTCTCGAGCTCCTCGTGACAGGTCTTCGCGCGCCTTCTTGAGCGCTTCGCGCCAGGCGAATTCTAGCATTCGCCGGGTCTTCGCACAACTTTTTGACTCGCAACGGGTTGAGAAAGACGGTTGCCGCTGGAGTCCGGGACGAACGGTCACAAAATCATGGAACTTCAACGGCAGCTCGGGTATATTATAGGGTATCGAACGGACGCGTTGACTTGAATTTAGGCTCCGCGGCGCGTTCCGTGTCGTACCCCCGGTGGGATGTGACGGGTTCAGGTTTCGCGACGGGATCCCTCCGTGAGAGGCTCCAGCATCCCCATAACCGTTCGCCACAGAGAAGGTGGAATCGAATGCAGAGATTTTGGAGCGGCCTCGCTCTCGTCTGTGTCGTCGCCGTTCTCATCGTTTCGGCGGTTGCCTCGGCGCAAGAAACGCAGGAAACGCAAGCGCCGCAGGGAGCGCCGCAACCCACCATCGTCATCGATGAGATGCGTCACGATATGGGCGAGGTGTTCGAGCAGGACAAGTACGCGCACGTTTTCAAGGTGAAGAACGTCGGAAAGGCCAACCTCGAGATCCTCAGCGTCAAACCTGGCTGAGGCTGCAGCGTGGCCAGCTTCGACAAGGTCATCCCTCCTGGTCAGGAGGGCAAAATCAGTTTCGAGATCGACGGAAAGAGAATCCACGAGGCGTTCAGCAAGTCCGCGTCCGTTTCCACGAACGATCCCAAGCACCCGATGCTGACGATCGCGCTCGCGGGCAAGGTCATTCCGTACGTCGAGATTCAACCGTCGCGCCAGATTTACCTCAGCGGCATGTACGGGGAGAAAGTCTCGAAGGAGATCGTCGTCTCGTCGAACGAAAAGAAGAAGAACTTCAAGATCACCGGTCTGTCGTCGAACATCGACGACAAGATCACGTATTCCTACGCGCCCGACACCGAACCCGGCCGGTACAAGATCACCGTGTGGAAGAATCCCAAGCTTCCTACGCTCAACACCTGGGGAAATCTCAATATCGACACTAACAGCGAACGCTCGCAGAGAACGGTCATTCAGGTGAGCGTGGCCACGCGGGGTTCGATTCTTTGCCAACCCTCGCAGCTCAACTTCGGCGCGGTGAAGTTCTCTCCGGACGGTAAGCTGGTGAAGTCCGCCGATCAGAGCCTCGAGGTGATGAAGATGGAGGGCCAGTTCGCCATCAAGGACGTATCGTTCACCACCGCCGATTACAAGGCGCGTGTCGAGCCTATCGAGGCGGGCAAGCGGTACAAGATCAGCGTGGATTTTGCGCCGACGGCGCAGAAGAAAAACTACTACGACGAGATGATCATCAACACGGATGATCCCCAGGAGCCCTCGTTGAGGATTCGTTTGATCGCGCGCGGCATCTGAGACGGTCCCGCGATTCGAGACCCGCAACTCCAAGGGATGGTGACATGAGAGAGGTTCTCAGGCTGGTTTCAGTGTTGTGGCTCGGGCTTGTCCTCTCCCTCGCGTCGTGCGCGAACAAGTCGTCGGACGCGAAGGACAAAGGCGAATCCGCGCAGCCGTCGGTCTCCGCAGACACGCCTTCCGCTCGAGCCTACCTGGCGCTGCAGAAGGAGGTCACCGACCTGCAGAAAGCGGCGGCCTCGCAGCAGCAGATGCTCGCGGCGATGGACCAGACGGCGGCGAAGATCAGGGAGTTCATCGCCCAGTATCCCGGATCGGAAGAGGCGAAGGATGCCAAGATGCAGCTCGCCATGATTTCGATGGCCGTAGGGAAATTCGAACAGGCTGTCACCTACCTCGATGAGTTCGTCCGCGTCGTGGACGCCGACGACGAACGCGTCGGCTACGCCCACTTCTATCTCGCAGAGTCGTACAAGAACATGAGCAAGTACAAGGAGGCGCAGAAGGAGTACGCGATCTTCGTCGACAAGTACTCGACCCTGAACCCCGAGTACCTCGCCGCCGCCCGGAGCGCCATAGACGATCTTCCCGCGCTGAGACAGCTCGCGGTCGGCGGAGATCCCATTCCATTCTCGGTGAAAGACACGAACGGCAAAACGCTCAGTCTCGCCAAGTACAAGGGAAAAGTGGTGCTGCTCGATTTCTGGGCGACGTGGTGCCAGCCGTGCAAGGTCGAGATGCCCAACGTCATTCGCATTCACAAGAAGTTCAACCCGAAGGGCTTCGAGATCATCGGGATATCGCTCGACAGCGATGCCCGGGCCCTCGAGAACTTCGTCAAGGCGAACGGCATCGCGTGGCCGCAGTACTTCGACGGCAAGGGATGGAAGAACGACGTGGCGGGATTGTACAGGGTCCGTTCCATTCCGGCGACGTATCTCATCGACAAGAAGGGGAAGATCCGTTACCAGTCGCTCCGCGGCGCCGAATTGGAGAAGGCCGTCGAGCAGCTCCTCTCCGAGAGCTAGAATTTTACCTTGAGGATGGGCCTTTGCCCGCTGAGGACGCGCCCGCCGGCGTCCTCAGTTTTTTTTGTGGAGTGTTCCGAGGGGTTCGCCGCCGCTTCGTCTCCGTGTCAATTCCTCGATGAGCTTCATTTCCTCGTCGATGCGCTCCTCCCAGCCGGTGAAGATTCTTTTCGCGTGAGCTCTCGAGCTTTCGCCGAGCCGCTGCCGGAGCGCATCATTCTCGACGAGCGTCACGATCGTCTCCGCGAGTCTTTCCGCGTCGCCGTCGGGGACGACGAACCCCGTCTCGCCGTGACGAATGACATCGCGCGTCGTTCCCACGTCGAAACCCACCACGGGAAGACCGCACACCATCGCTTCGCACGTGGGGATCGCGACGTTGGTGAGGCGGCTCGTCGACACGAAGAGGTCGGACGCCGACATGAGCTCCGGGACCTTCCGGTGCTCGACGGCGCCGGTGAATCGCACTGCGGCGCCGAGCTCGAGCGATCGCGCGAGCTTCTCGCACCCTTCGCGCGACGAGCCGTCGCCGGCCACGACGAAGACGACCGGGCGCCGGGTCCGTTGGAGAACGATGCGGGCGGCTTCTAGGAACGCTTCGGGACGCTTCGATGCGACGAGGCGCGCGAGAAAGAGCACGACAACGCTCTCGCCGGGGATTCCCATTTCGCGCCGCGCGCGGGTTCGATCGTAACGGGCGTCGGCCCATTCCATGTCGATACCGTTGGGGAGGAAGCGGATCTTCTCATCCGGCACGCCGTGCCTGAGCGCGGCCTCGCGGCCTTGCGTTCCGTCGTCGAGTATGATCCACACGTCCTGCGGGATCTTGAGCGCGGCGATCTGCTCGAAGTTCTTGAACGCGTATTTCGCCTTCGGCCATTCCGTGTGGACGAGGTCCATCACGCCGAAGAGCTTCACGCCTGCGGGTACGCGGAGGAGTTTGCGCGCCGCGAAACAGGGAAAGGAGCAGTAATGCGAGTGCCCCAGAACGAAATCCGGCTGGATCGCTCGCCCGAGCGCGACTGTCTTCGGCGTGACCACGAGGTTGAAAAGCGCGGGCCACACGACGCGTTTCACGGCCGTGGGCCAGTCCTCCGTGGCCGAAAAGAAGTTCGGGTAGGTGTGCACGAAGAAGTTCTCGAAGGGAATCTCCGACGGGGCGTTCGACGCCGGAATCAGGAAGTGAAGCTCGTATCCTTTTCGCGTGAACTGCTCGATGAAATGGTAGTCGTCGGAAACGCCGGCCCCTTTTCCCAGAGACCAGCGGCTCGCCCACGGAGACACGACGAGGATCCTTCTTCGCCGTGTGTTATCGTGTCCGCTCGCAGCCACCGTTTGTTTCCTTCAATCTCTCGGGCGTTCTTTCGAGCGCGGGGTCACGCGACGGAGTTCGTCAGCTTGCCGAGCGACTCGATCTCCGCCTCGACGACGTCGCCCCTTTCGAGAAACCTCTGAGGCTTCGCATAGACGCCCACGCCGGCGGGCGTTCCCGTGGCGATGATGTCGCCGGGCTCGAGAGTCATGCTCTGCGATAGATAGTGAACGAGATAGAACACCTTGAACGTCATGAGCCCGGTGCTGCTCGACTGGCGGCGCTCGCCGTTCACATCGAGCGATATGCCGAGGTTGTGGGGGTCGGGGACGTCGTCGCTCGTCGTGAGGTACGGTCCGAACGGGCCGAACCCGTCGAAGCTCTTCGATCTGAACCACTGCTTCTCGCGAGCCTGAACGTCCCGCGCCGTGATGTCCATGAAAACTCCGTACCCCGCGATGCACGTAGCGGCGTCCGCGAGAGACACACGCGCCGCGCGGCGTCCGATGACCACGGCGAGTTCGACCTCGTGGTCGAGCTGTGCCACATCCTCTGGAAAAGGGATCGTGTCCTTGTCGCCGATGAGCACGTTCGGACCCTTGGCGAACGTGAGCGGCCAGTCGGGGACCTGGCGGCCCTGCTCGGCCGCATGATCGCTATAATTGAGGCCGAGGCAGACGATCTTCGATGGATTCGGGACGGGAGGCCCGAGGCGAACCGCGTCGAGCGGCTGCAGACACGACGGAGGCAGCGACTCGGCTCTGCCCAACACGCGCCGGACATTATCCAACGCACCCTCTTCGAGGATCATGCGAACGGTGGGGGGTATGGCCGAGTCCGCGGCGACGAGATCGATCACGCGGTCGTTGTAAACCACGCCAGGTCTCTCGTGCCGCACCGGTCCGAAGCTCACAATTCTCATAGATCCGTTTCAGCCCCCGCTCTTGAGGCGGCGGATACGCCCGAGAAAATCGTCCTTGTCCACGAAGCCGAAGACACGGAGATCTTCGCGTTCATTCCCGTTCTTGTCCAGGAAAACGACCGTGGGAACGCCTTTTATCGAGAATTCGCTTCGCAGTCTGGCGACCTCGGTCGAGGCCGACTGCGTGAGATCGGCTCTGAGAGTCACGACGTCCCGCGCAGCGTCGGCGACTTCGGGATGCGAGAATGTCCTGTGGTCGAGCTCCTTGCATGGCAGACACCAATCGGCGGCGAAATCGATGAGCACGTACTGCCGGTCCGCCTTCGCTTTTTCGACCAGCTTGCGGTCGTATGCCTTCCATGCGATGCCGCCCTCAGGGGGCTTTGTGGCGATGATGTGACCCGGCGCGAGAATGAGGTACAGACCGAGAAGCGGCGCCGCGATGCCGACGAACCGTTTGAACGCGCGGAAGAAGAACGAGGCGGTGTGCGTCTTTCTGATGAACCCGAGATAGAGGCCGCTCAACACGAGCAAGATGCCCATCGCGGCGTAGTACGCGACATCTCCGATGTGCGGCTGGAGGAAGAAGACCGCCATCGCGATAAGGATCACGCCGAAGAGCTTCTTCACCCAGTCCATCCACTCGCCCGAACGGGGGAGCCGCGTGATGCTCCCGGAGAGCACCGCGAGAAACAGAAAGGGAAGTCCCATTCCGACCGCGAGCGTGAAAAAGAGCGAGAACCCCAACGCGGGATTTCCGCTCTCGCCGACGAAGGTGAGGAGCGCGAGAACGAAAGGTCCGATGCAGGGCGCGGCCACGATCCCCACCGTGAGACCCATGAGGAACGCCCCGACCACCCCCTGCTTCGCCGTGCCGGCAACACCGCTCAGCCTCGCCGGAATGCGGAACTCGTAGACGCCGAACATCGAAAGGGCGAGGAGCACGAGAACGAGGGCGACGATGCCGACGACGATGGGATTCTGGAGCGCGCTCCCCAGGATGTTTCCCGTGAGCGCGGCGATAAGCCCGAGCGTCGAGTACATCACCGCCATCCCCAAAACATAGATGACGGCAAGGAGAAGCGTGCGGGACGACCTGCCACCCGTTTGTCCCCCGAAGTATCCCACGGTGATCGGGACGAGGGGGTACACGCACGGCGTGAGATTCAGCGCGAGACCCCAAAGGAAAACGACGAGAAAGGCGACGAAAAGTCCCCGCTCCGCGACGACGGCGCCGAGCCTCCCGCCCGGCGGACCGACTTTCTCGCCGCTCTTCGGGGCGCCGGCCCCCGCATCCGCCGCGGAGAAATCGATTTTCTCGAAAACTTCCGCGTGCACGGCGTCTATCGCTTCGGCCGCCGGCGACACGCGAACGGGAATGTCCAGCGTTTCCGTCGCCGGGGCGATGCACTTCACGTTGTCACAGGGCTGGTAGGTGACGCTCGCCTTGAACGTTCGATCGCCGGGCTCCGCGTCGGAGGGGACAGCGACGCGTATTCCGATGTAAGCCGCGTCCTCGTAGAGCTTCAAGGGTTTGTCGGAGAACGAGAGCGTCTTCTCCACCGCAGCGGGGTACACGATGGCGCGGACCGTCATTCCGGGGGGCGCCTCGACGGCAACCGTCGTCGGGATGAGATACTCGTCGCTCACCTCGTGAGCGTTGACGTGCCAGTGAGGCGTCATGCGAAGCACGACGGCCAGATCGATCGTCCCGCCGGGAGGGACGCTCGAAAGCGACGAGTACGCCGCCACGGACACGGGCTTTTCGAAAAGCCCGAAAGGGTTGGCGGGATCCGAAGCGGCCGCCGAGCCGCTCGGCACGCCGGAGACGGCGGCCGCGAGCGCAGCCGCGAGAAGGATGAAAAGGAGGCGCTTATACGATCGCATGGCAAACCCTCACTGTTATGTCCCTTCTACACCGGACGTGTCCCTTCTGCTCCCGTCTTAGGGGAGTTTGAAGTGGAGCCCCAGCGACAGAATCTCTTTGAAACGGACGCCGTAGTTCGTCTGTCGATCGTACAGCGCCTGGACGTACAGCACGAACGTCAGGTGCTTGGTGATGTACGACGTCAACGTGTTCTCGAAGTTCACGTCCGGATACAGGTAATCATCCTCTTGCGGTGTTCCCTTGAGGTCGCTCTTCGCCGTCGAAAGGACGCCCTCGAACACGGTGAGCTTGCTCACGAGGACGACCTTCTTCTCGGCGAAGGGCCAGCGAAGGTCGTTCACGAACTCGAAACCGCCGTCGTACTGCGTGTACGTCTCCCGCGTCACGGCGACGGGGTCGTAGCGATCGCGGTCGACGAATTGTCTCGCCGCCACTCCGACACGGTACTGCCACTCCCGGTCCTCCTGCTTCACGACCGTATGGGCGAGGCCGATGCTCTCCGTCAGATCGAAGGGGTTGAAGACACGATCGTGCCCGGGGTCCGTCTGATCGACAAACTGCGTGATCGCGCGAAGAGCAAATATGGGTTCGATCGGTTTTCCGAGGAGGTACCGGTATGTCGACTCGAGGTCGATGAGATCGTTGGTTTTCTCTCCCGAATCCCACTTGTTCGTTTCGGGGTCCTGGGAGTACGTGTAGCCTATGGACAGCTTGAGCGTGTTCTTGTTGAAAATCTTGGAGGACAGCTTTTTCTCGGCGACGGTGTTCGAGTTGAGCTGCCAGTTGAGAGAGCCGAACTCGCTCCCCGCCCAATTGTTGCTGTACGCGCTCTGACTCACCAGGAGGTCGAGCTCGGAGAGGATCCTCCACGTCTCCCCCGTCCACGTAGTGTCGGCTGGCTGCGCTTGCGGAAAAGCCGCAGCGGGCGCGAGGACAGAAAGAACGAGCAGCAGAATCGATAACGAGCGTGTCATAAGAACCTCCTGCGAGATGAACTGGATCGAAGGGAACCGCGAACCGGGCTACTTTTTGCACGCCATCGTGATGCCGTCTCTCACGGTGAGCATCACGAGATCGACACGCGTGTCGCTGGCCGCGTGCTTGTTGAAGGCGACGATCGCCTGATCTTCCTCGTCACTCGGATCGAGCACTCGGCCGCTCCACAGCACGTTGTCGGCGAGAATCAGCCCGCCGCTCGGAACCTTCGGCACGCACGCTTCCCAATAGTTGATGTTGTTCTCTTTGTCCGCATCGATGAAGACGATGTCGAACGGTCCGTCGAGCGACTCGATCGTCTCGAGCGCCGGGCCGAGCTTCAGGGTGATTTTCTTTCCGTGCGGGCTCTTTTTCCAGAACCGCCGCGCGATGAGCGTTGTTTTACGGTCGATGTCGCAGGTGATGACCTGGCCATCGGGTGGGAGGCCCTCGGCGAACTTCAAAGCGCTATATCCGGTGAAGCAGCCGATCTCGAGCACGCGGCGGGCACCCGTCGAACGCGCGAGAAGCGAGAGGAACGTTCCTTCCACCTGCCCGGTGAGCATTCCCGATCTTCTTGTCTTTGCACGCGTCTCTTTCGCCAGTGCCCGGCACACGGAAGAATCGGGGGAGGTATGCCCCTCGCAGTACCTGAGAACGTCGTCGGAAATCGCGATAGACATTGGACTCACCTCTTCGTTGGCGAATCATAAGACATCGGGTGCTCCCGGGCAAGCGGAGCCCCGTCGGCGCGTTCAACGCGCAGAGCGCTCGCCGGCCCGGCTGGCCCCCGACGCGCCAAGGGTGCGGCTCGATTCGGCCCCGACGCCGGATTTCGTTGGTAAAAACCTGCCCGGTGCCCTATAATTGACGGGGAAAGGGCGATGGATCTCCTGATCCTCCCTTCTTCCGGTTGCCGCAGCTGGCTGAGTTCATATCGAGACCTTACCGCCATTCGCCATGAGGGGGTGCATCATGCGCGTCAATAGGTGGGTGATCTTCGCGTTCGTTTCTCTCCTCTACGTCGCGTTCTCCCAGGTCATAGATGTCGGCGCGAGAGGCCCGTCCGAGGGCCCGCAGGGCAAAGGTGTTCCGGGGCCCGAAGGCGTGCTGGTGGTCGACGGGTCGAACGTGCACAACGTCGGCGAACTCTGGATGCACATCGGCAACTGGGGGCTCTTCGGGTCGATGCCGAACGC
>CAZYCB010000336.1:0-2128 GCA_964645735.1 uncultured bacterium
GTGAGAGCGCCGCGATGCGAGAAGCGTGGTCTCCGCGGCAAAGACCGATCGAGCGAGAAAGATATAGCATGATGAATATCGATATCAAACCGGAGTTACATCCCACGGCGATCATCCACCCGCGGGCGAAGATCGGCGAGCGCGTGAAGGTCGGACCCTACAGCATGATCGGCGAGCACGCGGTGATGCTGGACGACTGCGTAGTCGGCGCGAACGTGATCATCGAGGGCCACACGACGATCGGCAGGAGGAACGTCTTTCACCACGGGGCGAGCATAGGCGGCCCTCCGCAGGACCTCAAATACGAAGACCAGCCGACGAGAGTGGAGATCGGCGACGATAACACATTCAGGGAGTTCGTTACCGTCCACCGGGGAACGGGCGACGCAGGCAAGACGACGATCGGATCGCGGTGCTTCGTGATGGCCTACGCCCACGTGGCGCACGACTGCGTTCTGGGTGACGACGTGATCATCGCCAACGCCGTGAACATGGGTGGGCACGTTCATGTGGAAGACTGCGCCTCGATTGGAGGGGTGGCGGCGGTCCATCAATTCGTCTCCATCGGACAACACGCGTTCATCGGAGGCGCGAGCCGGGTCACGAAAGATATACCGCCGTTCGTTATGGCCGCGGGCAACCCAGCCAGGGTGTTCGGCATGAACAGCGTCGGTCTGGAACGCCGGGGCTTTCCGGCGGCCAGACGCGCGATGATCAAGCGGATGTACTCCCTTCTCTACCGGCAGGGATTGAACGTCTCGCAGGTGATCGCGGAACTCGAGCACGGAGACTTCGAGGATCCCGATAGGACGATCCTCGTGAATTTTCTCGTGGCGGCCAGGCGAGGCATTACCAAGTAGCCCGTCGGCCGTCGCTTCACATCCCCCTCGCACCCATTTTGCACAGCGACCGTCCACCGGCGTCCAGGAGGCAATTGTGGGACTCAAAGTCGGCGTCATCGGAACGGGCAGGCTCGGCAGGCAGCACGTCCGCGTGCTCGGGCGGATCCCCGAGGTCGAGTTTGTCGGATGTTACGACATCGTTCGCGAGAAATCGGCGCAGGTGGCGCGCGAGTTCGGCGCAACGGCGTTCGACAGCATGGAAGCGCTTCTGGCTGCGGTGGACAGCGTGAGCATTGTCGTTCCCACGGTGAAGCACGCGGAGGCGGCGCTCGCCGCCCTGAAGGCGGGCAAGCACGTGTTTCTCGAAAAGCCGGTGGCCGCGTCGGTCGTCGAAGGCGAACGCATCGTCGAAGCCGCCGGGAAGGCCGGCCGCGTTCTGCAGATCGGCCACGTGGAACGGTTCAACGAAGCGATCAAGGCGTGTCGTCCGTACGTCGATTCGCCCGCCTTCATCGAGATACACCGTCTGGCGCCCTTCACTCCTCGCGGGATAGACGTGTCGGTGATCATGGACCTCATGATCCACGACATCGATCTCCTCATGTATTTTCTCGGCAAGCTCCCCGTCGACATTCGCGCCAAGGGTGCGGGCGTGCTCACCAGCGCTCCCGATATCGTCAACGCCCGTCTGGAATACGACGACGGGTGCGTTGCCAACCTCACGGCGAGCCGAGTGTCTCTGGAACCGATGCGCAAGGTTCGGATTTTTTCGCGGCGACGGTACCTCTCGATCGATCTCTTCGAGGGAAAGATCAAACATGTCCAGAAGAAGGACACCTTCGACCGCGGAGTGGAAATGCTCCGCGAGAACAAGGGAAAACTCGATGACGTCACGCTGCAGGATTTCCTGACGATCGAAGAGACCACGATTCAAGGCGAAGAGCCGCTCTTCAACGAACTCCGGTCGTTCTGCCGGAGCGTCCTCGATGGCACGAAGCCCGCCGTGACGGGCGAGGACGGCCTCACGGCGCTCAAGCTTGCCGCGGAGATCCAGCGGATCGTCGAGAAGAACCAGAGGCCCTGACCCGGCTTCGGGCCGCGGGGCGCGGGGCGCGCTTCGCATCGGCCCCGGGCAAAGGCGTATGCGACAGAGTCCCACGATACTCATCACCTGCGGGGAGGCCAGCGGTGATCTTCATGCGGCGAGACTGGCGAGAGAACTTCTCGCCGTCTTCCCCAGCGCAAAGATAGTCGCTTTCGGGGGGCAGCGGCTGGCGGAAGCTGGC
>CAZYCB010000337.1:0-11132 GCA_964645735.1 uncultured bacterium
AGCACGTTGAACACGTCCGGATGGGCCTTTTCGATTTCATCCATGAGAACGACGGAATACGGATCGCGGCGCACGGCCTCCGTCAGATGCCCGCCCTCTTCGTACCCGACGTACCCCGGCGGGGCTCCGATGAGACGAGCCACCGAGTGCTTCTCCATGTACTCGGACATGTCCACGCGCACGATCTTCTGTTCGTCGTCGAAGAGAGTCTCTGCGAGAGCCTTGGCCAGTTCGGTTTTGCCGACGCCCGTGGGTCCGACGAACAAGAAGGACCCCACCGGCCGGTTCGAAGCGCCAAGGCCCGCCCTGGCGCGCCGCACGGCCTCGGAAACGGCCTTCACCGCTTCCGTCTGGCCGATCACACGGCTTCCGATCCGGTCCTCGAGATTCAAGAGCTTGTCCTTCTCCGCCTCCAGGACCCTGCTGACCGGAATGCCGGACCACTTGGCGACGATCTCGGCGACGTCGTCTTCGGTCACTTCCTCCTTGAGCGTGGCCCCTTTGGTTTGCAGCGCGGTGAGTGCCGCGTTCGCATCGACCAACTCCCTCTCGAGATCGGGAAGGATCCCGTAGCGGATTTCTCCGAGCCGTTCGAGATTGCTTTCGCGCGCGGCGAACTGTTCGTCCCGCTTCGCTTCCTCGATTTTCTTTTTGATGTTCCGTATCCGCTGGATCGCCTCTTTCTCGCGCTGCCATTCGAGCACCATGACGGATCTCTCTTCGCCGAGTCCGGAGATCTCCTTCTCTATTTCCCCGAGCCGGCGCTTCGAGGCGCCGTCGCTCTCTTTCTCCAGAACTTTCTTTTCGATTTCGAGCCGCGTGATCTTCTCTTCGAGTTCGGTGATGCCGACCGGTTGGCTGTCCAACTCGAGCCGCAGCTTGGCAGCCGCCTCGTCGATGAGGTCGATGGCCTTGTCCGGCAGAAAGCGGTCCGCGATGTAGCGGTCCGATAGCCTCACGGCGGCGACCAGGGCCTTGTCCGTGATCCGGACGCCGTGGTGCACCTCGTACTTCTCCTTGAGTCCGCGCAGAATGGATATGGCTTCGTCCACGCTGGGTTGGTCGATGGAAACGACCTGAAAGCGCCGTTCGAGCGCCCTGTCCTTCTCGATGTGCTTGCGGTACTCGTCAACGGTCGTCGCCCCGATGCACCTCAGCTCGCCGCGGGCGAGCGCCGGCTTGATCATGTTGGACGCGTCGAGAGAACCTTCCGCGGCGCCGGCGCCCACGAGAGTGTGGAGTTCGTCGATGAAAAGAATGATTTTCCCCTCGGCTCCCTGAATGGCCTTGAGAACCGCCTTGAACCGTTCTTCGAATTCGCCCCTGTACTTCGTTCCAGCAACCACCGCGCCCATGTCGAGCGCGAGCACCTTTTTGTTCCTGAGTCCTTCGGGAACGTCTTCGTTCGCGATCCGCTGAGCGAGTCCTTCCACGATCGCGGTCTTTCCCACACCCGGATCGCCGATGAGAACCGGGTTGTTCTTCGTCCGGCGCGAGAGGATCTGCGTGACTCGCCTGATCTCGTCATCGCGCCCGATCACGGGATCCAGCTTGCCTTTGAGCGACGCCTCGACGAGATCGATCGTGAAACGTTCGAGCGCTTGATACTTGTCCTCCGCGTTCGCGTCCGTGGCCTGCTCGGAGCCGCGCAGCTCCTGCAGCGCCGAGAGAACTCGTTCGCGATCGAGCCCCAGCTCATGGAGCCATTGCCCCGCTTCCGACTTGCGGTCCCGCATCAACGCGAGAAAAAGATGTTCGGTCGAGACGTACGTGTCTTTCAACGCCTCGGCTTCGGCGAAGGCTCCTTGTATGACTCTCTTCAAATGGGGCGAAATTTGGGCGTCTCCGCCGCCTTCCTGAGATGGCAGGCGCTCGATGCGCTCGTCGACGGCCGCTGCCGCCTTCGCCGCCGAGACTCCCAGCTTTTCCAGAAGGCCCCGCACGAGAGCCTGCTCCTGTCCAAGAAGCGCCTTGAGCAAGTGCCAAGGCGTCACCTCGGGATTGTTCTTCATGAACGCAGCCTCGCTCGCCGCGTTGAGCGCCGCTCTGGCCTTTTCTGTGAACCTGTCCATCATGGTTTTTTCTTCTCCTCGACCGGCCGGGATTCACTTTCTCTGCATGGTCCACCGGTCCGCCAATTTTTCGTGCCGCGAGCGGCCGTCCCGGACTTCTTCAGGTGCCCGGCCGCCGCCTGCGATGATCTGGAACGCCATCCTGCACAAGCGGTGCCAAACGGCCCCTTGAAGCTTCGCATTTAACTTAATACGAAATAATGCGTTACCAGTGCAGGACCGGGTGGAATCGAATGAGAACCCACCTCATGTCACAATGGCACGCCGTAATGACATAGTTTGGGAGGCGATGTCAGAGTCGCGTATGCGGCCGGTTCCCTTCGACGCGTATGACCATAGAACGACAGCGCGGAGGTTCGTCGGGAGGCGCGAGCCTCGAGCCATCAGTTGCGCTTGTACCACACGGCGGGGGTCCCACGAGGGATACGGTACATCGCCCTGGCCAGCTGGATCTCGTCGTTGGTCGGATAGAGCACCGTCGGGAACTGCCCCTCGACCATGAGATGGTGCGGGTCGAGGCTGTGGTTCATCCCCAGACAGTGGCCGATCTCGTGGCGGATGGTTACCTGAAACATCACCAAGTCGGATTCCGTGTAGACGGTTCGCAGTGCGATCTTCCCTTGGATTTGAAGGCCGTTCCCGTCCTCCTGCATGATCTGGTACACGTCGCGGCCGGTTGCCCCCACGTACTCCACGTAAACGCCGGTGTCAGGACGCGCCTCGACGAAAGCGAAGAGGTTCATCCCGACCTCGCTTTCCCACTCGAGGAACATGTCCTTCACCGTCTGCCCGTAATCGATGTTGTTCTTCACAAGCGGCGGAACGTATACGCGGCACGGCGTATTCCAACGGGCCAGCAGATCCACCGTTACGCCCGGGAGCGCCGTCATCAGGCAATAAAAATCGTAGAAAGTGTCGTACGACTCGGTGTCGAGGGGCGTGTTCGGGAGCATCCAGATGTCGAGAACGTCCTTATCCTTGATCGTGTACGGCGACATCCCCATATCGAAGTAGTTTCCGAGTTCCGTGCTGAACTTCTCATCCGTCAGAAAAATGCCGCTCACTCCGCGGGGAAGCTCTGCCAGTACGAACTTTCCGTCCGCCCCCGTCGTGTCCGCCGATGCGAGGAGCTTCACGCTGATGCCCTCGACCGGCAGCCCTGTCACCGCGTCTCGCACGTTGCCGAAGACTTTCATTCCCCGGGCGTACGCGCTCGCCAGTTCCGAAATCGGCGACATGTTCCCGAAATCGTCGGCCGCCCTCACCGCCACGTACACGGTCTTCGCCGGGGGCAGGTTGGTAACGGTCATCTGCATAGTCTCGCCGGGCGCAGCCGGATCGGGCTCTCCCGGACGTTCGCTCGACGAGTTCCACGCATGCTCGTCGCTGATGGGCATCGGCGATGTTCTCAGAACGTAGTAGGACGGCAATCCGGTCATCCCGTCATCGCCCACGGCGATCCACTCGATCTCCACCTCGCCGGTTTCCGCCCCCGGTCCGACCGTCAGGACGACCACCTGCGCCGGCGCGATCGAGTCGGGTTCCGCCGCCACGTGAACGGTCCATGTGTGCGACACGAAACTCTCGCCGTCGGACACGACAGCGCGAACGCCGAACACTCCTACGGACGTCGGCTCGTAGGTGTACCGGCGGCTGACACTCACGATCGAATCCCCGATCGAGTACACGTAACCGAGCGTCATGCCTTCGGGATCGATTGCAGAGATGGTGAAATCGATCGTCCCTCCCAGAACGACGGTGACCTGCTGTTCGGGAGGATCGATGCCGGTCATCACGGGAGGCAGATTCACAGGCCGGATGCGTTTCAGGTGCCACCGGATCCCGGACTCGGAGCGGCCGTTGGATACCTTTCCCTCCACATCGACGTTTCCCGTATCGTCGACCACGTACGTCCACTCCGCCCCCTCTCCGGCGATGCTGTCGCCGAGAGCAAAGCAGTACTCGAGATCCTGATTGTCGGGATCCATGGCGGCGATCGAGAAACTCAACGAGTCGCCCACAGAAGTGGTTACCGTAGAGGTACCCGGCGAGAAGTTCTTGATGATGGGGGCGCGAATGTACCGGTCAGGTTCCTCGAGGTCGCAAGCGGCAAAAAAACCGACCACGCACACCGACAGTGCCGCCGCGATCCGGTAAAGATATATGGTCATCGCTGTGCCCCCTGCACAGGTCAGGTCCTTGTCAACGTGGGGCTCTACCGGTAATTAGGCGAAATCGGAAGCCCGTGGCAAGTGAAAACGCCGTCCGTCGGCGTCACACGCATCTCCCGTGCGCCGATTGCGGTGGACCGCGACGGGAGCGGCGGCGCGCGACGCCGCCGCGGGCCCTTCCAAAGGGAACGAGGTCCAGCCGCCTCTGGCGCGGAGACGCTCTTTCAACATCAACATCTGAAAGGGATTAGAAGAGATGGCATGACAGCCGATCGCTCGAGCCGGCCACCACCCTCCTCCGGCACGGGCGGGTGCGCGCGGATCCGACACGTCTCTTTCCGGCACGCATGCGGCGATCAGCGGTACGCGACGATCGCCACGATGAGTCCCATCACGAATCCCACGATGACCTCTCCCCACGTGTGTCCCACGAGTTCTTTCAGACGGGATCTGTCCAGGTGGTGGGTCATACGCAGGTCGTCGACGAGCTCGTTGAGGACACGCGCCTGTTTACCACCTCTTGACGCAGGCCTGCCGCCTCGAAAACCACGTAGAGGCTGAAAATCAGGACGACGCTGAAGATGGGAGACGCGATTCCGCTCGCGATCGCGACGCCAATCGTAAGCGTCGTAACGAGAGCCGCGTGGGAGCTCGGCATTCCGCCCGTATCGAAGAGCCGTTCGAAGCGGAGCTCTTTCGTCCGGTGGAAGGCGAGGACCACCTTCATGAGCTGAGCGAGAAGGCCGCTCAACAGCGATGCAATGCCGATCGTATGGAGCATGGATCTATGGCTTGGCCGCGCGGCCCTGGCCCGCGCCCCGCGGCGAAAAACGAACGACTGCGCCAATTGACACGAGGGCAAGCCGTACTATACCATAATCGACCGTGAAAAAAATCAGAATCCAATCCACCTGCATGACGCGCTTCGGACGCCTCGATGCCGACCTCGTCGCCATGGCGGTCGAAGCGGCGCGTGGAGTTCTCTCGGAGACGGATGTCGGGCTTGTCAGCGACGTCTACTTGGCCTCGTACGCGCCGTCCGAGCTCTGCGGCATATCGAATCCGCTGCAACGATTGAGCCACGCGCTCCAGGCGGAGTTTCCGCAGCTGCGCGCGGTATACCGCGGGATTTTCAAAACGGGAGGCGACGCGCTCTTCACGGCGCTCTCCTCGATCGCGGCAGCACCCTCGGGAGTCCCCGCGCGAGCCGAGTCGAGCGTGGCGATGGTCCTCGGCGTCGAGAAGATGACTCACCTGCCCCCCGCGAAAACCGCTGGGCTTCTCTCTCAACGAGAGAACCCGCACGATCGCGCGTACGGAGCGACGCTCCCCGCGCTCGGGGCGCTGGTGACACGGAAGTACATCGGCACGTACGGAGTCCCCGAATCCTCTCTTCACAGGGTGGCGGTCAAAAACCACGAACACGGATCGAAGAACCCCAAGGCGCATTTCCAGAACAGGATCACCGAGGACGACGTCGCCGCGAGCCCGCTCGTCTGCGAGCCCTTGAGGCGGCTCCACTGCGCACCCACCTCCGACGGTGCGGCCGCGGTGCTGCTCGGCACCTCGAGCGGAGACGTGTGGTACAGAGGCTGGGGAAAGGGCACGGACGTGCCGCTTTTCCAGGAGAGAGAAGATATCTCGCGCTTCGCTGCCACCGCGCAAGCGAGCCTGCGCGCGAGAGAGATGGCGGGAATCGAGATCGCTGACGTCGACCTGGTCGAGATCCACGACGCGTTCACGTCGTTCGAATTCATCAACCTCGAGGAGATGGGATTCTACCCGATGGGATCCGCGTGGAAGGCGCTCGAGGCGGGAGACATGCGGATCAACTCGTCTCTCGCGGTGAACCCATCGGGAGGGATGAAGGCGAAGGGACACCCCATCGGCTGCACCGGGATCTCGGCGAGCGTCGAGGTCTGGGAGCAGCTCACGGGGAGGGCGGGCGCGAGGCAGCACGGCGGAGCCCGCCTCGGCATGATTCAGAGCGCCGGCGGCGTATCGAACGAGAGTTTCGTGTTCGTCGTCGACTCGCTTTCTTGAACGAGGGCATTACGGTGACACATCACGACGCGCAGAGCAATTTCCCGGCGGGGCGGTCGTTCGCTCCACACCTCACGCTCCACCGGTGCGGGGGTTCCCACACCTTTTTCTTCCCGCACGAGAACTGCCCTGTATGCGGAGCGACACTCGAGGAAATCGAGGCTTCTCCCGAAGCGGTGCTGGTAAGCAACACGCGGGTGTGGGTGAGCCCCACAGGAACGCCTTTCCAGCTCGGGCTTGCGAGGGTCGCGTGCGGAGCCCAGACGCTCTGCATCATCGACGGCGATATCGGAACCGATCCCGGGGAAGAGATCGTCATCTTCGAGAAGGACGGCGTGTACCACGCTCTCCCCCGCGAACCGCGCTGAGGGCCGCTCCCGAGACGATCACGGACATTTCTCGCTCACGTACCACTCAGGCAGATTCACGAAAAAACCGATCGCATTGGGTTTCACGTCGCGGTAGCGGCAATCGAGCCCGATGACCTCGTAGGGCACGGCGAGGAAAAGAATCGGCTGGTCGTCGTAGATGATTCTCTGACACTGGTACCACAGCCGCCGGGCCGTGGGCACGTCGAGCGAATTCTTGGCGAGATCGATCAGCGAATCGACCTCCGCGTTCCGGTAGCGGGGAATGTTGTAGCCGCGCGGAGGCGTCGAGCTGCTCCGCCACAGATCGGTGAGATCGGCCCGCGTGGCCGTTTTCCAGCCCAGCACGCAGCTGTCGAAGTCCCCTTGCGTGATCCTCTGCACGAACGTGTTCCACTCGAACGTTCGCGGAGTCACCTTGACGCCGATGCGCCGCAAGTATTCCTGGGCCATCGTCATGACGTCGGTTCGAAGCTGGTTGCCCTGATTGCTGATCATTTCGAATTCGAACCGCCTCCCGCCCTTCTCCACCACACCGTCGCCGTCCCCGTCGATCCAGCCGTTTTCCGCCAGCACCGCTCTCGCCTTTTCCGGGTCGAACGGGATCGGCGTCATCGTCGGATCGTGAGCCCAGAGGATCGGGTGCATGGGGCTGTCGCTCGCCCGGGCCATACCTCCCCACAACGTCCGTATCATCTCGTCCGTGTCGACGGCCATCGCGAGCGCCCGCCGCACCGCCGCCGAACCGAAGAGAGGATCGTCGAGGTTCCACGCGACGAAGACGTACTGCCTCGACATGTAGGTGTAGATGCTGATCTCCGGGTGATTCGCCTTGATATCGGCGACCGCCTCCAGAGGGAGAGACTCGAGACAATCGATTTCACCGGATTTGAGCTGCGTCACGAGCGTCGTCATGTCCGGGACGATGCGAAACACGACGCGTTCCAGGCGGGGCAGTCCGCGCTCGCAATAGCGGGGATTCCGCCCGAGCTCGATGAACTGCTCGGGTTCCCACCGGGCGAGCGTGAAAGGGCCGTTTCCCGTCGGCAGACGGCCGAACTCCGACGCCGCGAAACGGTCGCGAGGCACCTTTTCGAGGATGTGCTTCGGAAGGATCACGCCGTCGTTGGCGTCCATCAACTGATACGGATACCGGTTGCGGAAGTGAAAGGCGACGGTGCGGTCGTCGATCGCCTCGACGTCCGCGATTCGCTCCTTCACGCTTCGACCGGGCCAGGCGACGAGCGAGTCCATCTCGAGTTCCCAGGTGAAACGCACATCGGCGGCGGTCACCGGCACGCCGTCTGTCCACGCAACGTCATCGCGCAGAACGAACGTGATCGAAAGGCTGTCGGGGCTGAACTCCCACCGTTCGGCGAGCTCCGGTTCGAAGCTCACGAAGTCGTCTTGCTCGTCGAGCAGTTTGAGAAAGAGAAGGTCGATGATGTTCTTGGATTCTATCGATGCGGCGACGAGCGGATTGAGCGTCTTCGGATCGCCGAGGAGACCGACCACGACCGTCCCGCCGGCGGCCCGCTTCCCGCGTGTGCGTCCGGAATCGCACGCCGCGGCGGCGAGCGCGAGGACGACTAGCCCGGCCGCGACCAGGACCCAGCGTCTCTCACTTGACCGCGCGATCACGTTTTGCCCCCTGCAGCAGGTAGGTTTTCACGTACAGAACGGACCTGTACATCGCCGTCGTGGCCGACAGGAGAAACCCCCGCGTGCCGGCCTTCCAGCACCGCCCGATTATATAGTACCTCAAGAAAACGCCAAAGGGCGGAATGATGACGTCGATGAGACCAATGCGTCTGCGTCCCACGCGTTCCGCCGCTTCGAGAGTCGTATAGCGGTTGAGACGTCGGAAGCTCTCAGTGAGCGTCTGGTGGGTATGGTGAAAAAGGGGACCTTCCAATGCACCGACGTCGCCGTTTACATGGACTCCCTCGTGCACGGGTTTCGCGGCTATCGAACCGAGCCCTCTCCTGAAAAGCCGCAGCGTGTAGTCGTTTCCCCACGGACCGAAACGCATCGGCTCGCCGAGAAAATAGTTGCTTCTGCGGATGCGAAACCCCGCCGGCAGCGCCTCGTTCCCCGCAGCCGGTTCCGTGCGAGCCACCACCGAACGAACTTCCTCCGCGAGCGCCTCGCTCGCCTCCTCGTCGGCATCGACGAGAAGCACCCAATCTCCGCCCGCCTCGCCGATCGCGAACTGTTTCTGGGATGCAAAGCCGTCCCATTTCCTCGCGACGACGCGCGCGCCGAACGCCCGGGCGATCTCGGCCGTCCGGTCTTCGCTGAACGCATCCACGACAACGATCTCGTCGGCGAAACGGAGGCTCGCGAGACAGCGTTCGATGTTCCGCTCCTCGTTTTGCGTAACAACGACCGCGGAGAGTCTCGCCGTCAATCGATCACCCCCTCGACGCCCGTGATCATCGCACGAGCGCTCACAGCACGCGGCAGATCAGACCTTTCAAGTACTCGGATTCGGGAAACGACGGCATGACCGGGTGGTCGGCGCTCTGCGAGAGCCTCTGGAGGATCTGAACCTGCCGGTCCGCGTCGACGCTCGCCCACGTGATGACTTTCGAGAAATGCTCGATGTCCATCGCGCCGGAGCAAGAAAAAGTGGCGAGCACACCCCCGGGCTTCAGGAGCTTCATCCCGAGGAGGTTCACGTCTTTGTACGCGCGCTCGGCTTTCGTGATGTGCGCCCTCGCCTGCGCGAACTTGGGCGGATCGGCGATCACCATGTCGAATTGTGTGCCCGCGTCGCGGTAAGACCGCGCCACTTCGGACACGTTCCCATGTATGATCTCGACGCGGGATTCTTCGATGCCGTTCGCCGCGAGGTTGCGCTCCGCGAGCTCGAGCGCGGCGTAGGAGGAATCGACCAAGGTGGAATGCGACGCGCCCGCGCCGAGCGCGTAGACGCTGAATCCTCCCGAGTACGAGAAGAGATCGAGAACTTTTTTTCCTCGGGCGTATTCGGCCACGTACCGGCGATTGTCGCGCTGATCGATGTAGAAACCCGTCTTCTGACCCGTCTTGATGTCGACGGAGAACCGGTACCCTCCCTCGGAGATCTCGAGCGGCTGCGGCGGAGCCTCTCCGGCCAGAAGTCCCCCGGCGGCGTCGAGGCCCTCGATCTTCCGCGTTTCCTGATCGCTCCGCTCGAAAACCCCCTTCGGCGAGACAGCCGCCATGAGGGCGGCGACGATCGTGCCCTTGGCCCTCTCCATCCCGGCGGTGTGCACTTGAATCACGAGATAGCCGCCGTAGCGGTCGACGATGAGACCGGGCAGAGCGTCCGCCTCCGAGTAGACGAGACGACAGACATCGGAGCCCTCGAGACCGGGGAGATCGCGCCGGCGCTCGATCGCTTCGTTCACGCGCGAATGCCACCACGCTTCGTCGATCGAGGCGGCTTCGTCCCAGTCGAGGACGCGGGCGTGAATCTGCGAGCGGTTGTTGTGGTACGCCCACGCGAGAAAATCGCCCTTGTGGTCGACGACACGCACCACCTCTCCGCGGGAAGGGCTGCCCTCCACGCGGGCGATGGCGCCCGAGTAGATCCACGGGTGCCGCCGCTTGAGCGAACGATCGCGGTCTTTCGCGAGCCAGATGGTCGAGAGATCCGTCATATGGGTTACACGCTGAAACGAATGAAAAGGATGTCGCCGTCTTCGACGACGTAGTCACGGCCCTTCACGGCGAGCTTCCCGGCGCTCTTGACCTTGTCCTCGCTGCCGAGCCGCATGAGGTCGTCGTACTTGATCACCTCGGCGCGGATGAAACCGCGCGCCAGATCCGTGTGGATCTTGCCCGCCGCCTCGACCGCCGTCGCCCCGCGCCTCACGAACCACTGCCTCGCCTCGGCGCTCGCCACCGTGAAGAACGAGATCAGACCGAGCGCGCGTATGCACTGCCCCGTGAGGATGTGGAGCGCGTTATCCTCCAATCCCATCTCCTCCATGAAGGCGCGCTTCTCGTCGTCCGACTCGAGCGCCGCGATTTCCGACTCCATTTCGGCGGCGACCTGGACGCACCCGACTCTCGAGTCCGCATACCGCGACGCGACCTCGCTCGCCATTTTCGTATCCCTCGCGTCGCTCTCGGCGACGTTCAAGACGACGATCATTGCCCGCGCGGAGAGCAGCGGGTAGCTGGCGATGAATCTGCCGTCTTCCGGCGCGGTGTCCAGAGTGCGGAGCGGCTTCTCGCTCTCGAGATGGCGCTTGAACTTCTCGAGGATTTCCATCTCCTTCGCCGCGTGCTCGTCCTTGATCTTCTTCATGTCCTTGTCGATCCGCTGCAGCCTCTTCTCCACGAAGATCAAGTCATGAAGGACGAATTCTGTGTTGATGTAATCGATGTCGCGCAGGGGATCGATCGATCCCCAGATATGATAGATCGAATCGTTCTTGAATGCCCTGACGACGTGACAGAAAACCTCGACCTCGGCCAGATCGCGG
>CAZYCB010000338.1:0-3186 GCA_964645735.1 uncultured bacterium
CACGATCCACGCGTCCCCGTACCCGGCACTGCGGCACTTCGCGAGAAGTGTCTCCGCCTCGCCCCGCGACGGGCAATCGCCGACACGCACTTTGTACACTCCATCGACGAAGTCGACATGCGCAGGCACGCCGACCTTCACCTCGGCCGCTTCCTTGGCGCTTTCGGCCGCCGCCTGGTTCCCCGTCGCAAAAACCTGTATGCGGAATCCATCCATCGTCTTCCGCTGCGATTCTCCCGAAGCGGGCGGCGCCGACGGCACCGGCGCGGTCGTCGGAGGCAGCGCTTCCGGCTCGACCGTCTCCGAGCTGATAGGCTCTTCCGTGACGGGAAGCTCCTCGACCTTCTCCTCCTGGTCCACTTCCCTTCGGACTTCCGTTTGGGTAAGCGGAGGGATCTTACCCTCTTTTTCCACGCGGTACGGATCGGTGCTCTTTTTGGTCCCCGCTGTCTGCGTGTTCCGAGCCGATGTGCAGCCGAGAACGGCAAGACCGAGCGCGCCCACGACCGCCAAGCGAAGAGAGACGCGGAGCCAAATGCGATGTTTCATAACCACTCCTTGTACGCAATCACGAGAGAGAGCCACGGTGATGACGCGCCATCGTGAGAATCGGAGGACCCAACGAAATCCAGGTCTCAAAAAAAGGTAGCAGAGCGTCCCAATGAGCGGAAAGCGGAATCGTCAGCCCGTGCGTGCGGCGCGCTTCTCGAGCGTCTCGAGGTAGTAGTCCTCGAGAGCCACGGCGAGACGGTCCCAGTTGAAATGGGTCTCCGCACGTCGGCGCCCTTCGATCCCCCGCGCGACAACTCCCGCTTCATCCTCAATTGACTTCTTAAGTAAGCCCTGCAACTCGTTGACATCAGGCGCCTTGAAATACAAGGCCACGTCCCCGCCGACCTCGACGTTCTCAGGAATGTCGCTGAGAAGGACACACCTCCCGGAGGCCATGGCCTCGCACACGGTGATGGGCAGCCCTTCGACCTCGGACGCCAGGACGTAAAAGCGGCAATTCGAATACAGCTCCTCGAGCGCGGCTCCGTAGAGCCCGCCCGTGAAGATCACGCGGTCGTCCGCCATGGCCTCGAGGCGCCGAGAGTATTCGGTTCGGGGAGACTCGCTCCCCACGATGACGAGCCGCAGCGGCGTCGGTACGCCCGCGAAGGCCTCGATCACGTTGTGCAGCCCTCTATCCGGTATGATCCGTCCCACGGTGAGGATGTAGTCGTTGCCTTGGAGCCCCCACGCGCGTATGAGACTCACCGGCCTTGGCGGCAGAATGGTCGCTCCGTTCGGTATGTACGTCGCACGGACCCCGTAGCGCTTCTCGATATAGTCGACGAGAGTGCGGGACACGGCGATGACGCCGTCGCTCGACCGGATCCCCGTCGCCTCCCCTTTCAGCAAGGCCTTCTTCGCCCATTTCCCCCACTTGACCTGCCGCCAATCGAGCGCGTGCACCGTTGAGACGACCGCGCGTCTCCCTGAGCGTGCCACGGGAACGAACGCCGACGGTCCGATGCCGTGAAAGTGCACGATATCGAAAGATCTTCGCATCGCCGATTCCGCAGCACAGAGAAGCGCGTGCGTGGCCGCATCGAGATGTTTCGTCTGAATGCTCGGCCGGTAGATGAGCCTCACATCCTTGTACGTGAGCCCTTCATCACTCGCACGGAAGCCATCCGTTCCTTCGAGCTCGCGCGCGTCCGGCCTGAAACGGTTCCTGCAAAAGACGGACACTTCGTGTCCGCGCGCCGCGAGACGAGTGGACAGCTGCTCCACGTGCGTCTCGATCCCCCCGAAACGAGCCGGAATGCTCTTCTGCCCGATCATGGCTATTCTCAGTGTCTTCGCCATGCGCACTCAGTTCCCCTCGACGGCCTTTTCGTAGATCGATACGAGGTCATCGATATGACGCTTCTCGGTGAGCTGCTCCGTCGCTACGCGTTTCCCGCAGCGGCCGATCTCGCCGGCGAGAGTCGCATCCTCCCAGAGCTCGTAGATCTTGGCGGCGAGTTCGGCGGCGTCGCCTGCTTCGAACACGACTCCGCCTCCCCTGCCGACCAGCTCGGGAAGCCCGCCCATGCTGGAGACGATAACGGGGACACCCATCGCCATCGCCTCGAGCACCGTGTACGGCGCGTTCTCGGGACTTTCGGACGGAAGGACCACGGCCGCCGATCGCTCGACGACCGCACGAAGAACGGGCTTCCCCAGATGACCGGTGAACTGCACGCGTGTCGCCCTTTCGCGCGCGCGCTCCTCGAGCGCGTTCCTCTGCGGCCCGTCGCCGCAGACAACGAGCGGGGCGCGCATCACACGCCCGACGGCATCGAGAAGCGTCAGCAGTCCCTTTTCGGGGCTTAGCCTTCCGAAGTACACGATGTACCTCTTGGGAAGCGTGTCGAGCAAGGCCCCCGCGGACGCGGAATCCGCCGCGGCTTCATCCTCGGGGGCGAACGGCGGCAGGTACACAACGCGTTTGGCGGAGAACCCCTCCGCAAGGAACGCATCCCGTATGTACCTGCTCGGGGCGAGAAGAAACCGCACCCCATCGTAGACGCGCGTGCGTTTCTGCCAGTACGCCTCGATGGACAGCAGAAGGCTCTTCGCGAACGATCCGTCGTGACACCGCGCCGTTGCCGCTCGGTGGAACCGTTTCCCGCGGCAGCGGTAGCAGTATGCCGTCCCGTCGAAGAGGGAGTAGTTCGGACAGATCAGCTTGTAGTCGTGGAGAGTCATCACCACAGGCACTCCCGCCTCACCGAGCACGGGAATGATCGACGGCGTGATCTGGTGGTAGATGTTGTGGAGATGGGCGACATCCGGCTTGGACTTCTCGAGGAGCCGCTTCAAACTCGCCGCCGCCTCCTTGGAGCGCACGAACGAAAGGCCCGCCCGGATGTCATCGAGGCGCGCTCCTTGTCCGGTGTACCTCTTTTGGGAAACGAAAAACGGCGCGAAGGGCGATTCGAGGTTGTCGGGGTGCTGCATCGAGAAGTGGGTGACCGTGTGGCCTCTTCTCTCCAATGCACGCGACACCGAAAAGAAGTACCTCTCGGCACCTCCCTTCTCGTAGAAGAACTTGTTGACTTGAAGAACGTCCATCCCGAGGCCGTCACGCATCGGCCGGTCGACGGTCGCCGCGGTGACGATGTTTGCGTATCCTTCCGCCGGTCAAGCGCCGGA
>CAZYCB010000339.1:0-3564 GCA_964645735.1 uncultured bacterium
GTGCGCGAGCTGTCGGAGGCGGGTTTCGGACCTGGGATCGCCCGGGAGCGAAGGGGGGGGCCCGTCGCCGACGTGCGCCCCGCCGGCCAGGGGGCGGGCGATGTGCCGGCTCACGGGGGTGACCAGGTGGATCCAGAGCGAACTCAATCGCGGACTGAGTACGGGCACAGGAACGATCTCGCGCCGACGAAGGCCGAGCGCCCTCGCCATATAATAGTGGAATGAATGAGAAAGTATGCCGCGCAGCAGCCCTTCATGGCGCGAGCCATCGCGGAACGAGACGGCCGCCGATGTATCCCGTGACCCCGGTCACAAGGATGGATTTGTGTCGGGTGGGATGTGCCATGGGCGAGCGATCGGTGAATCAGCTCTGAAGCGCGATGAGGGTGTCCTGGAGTGCGCCGAGATCTTCGACCACGGTGATGCCTGTTTCGTCCGCAACGGGCCGCAATACCGAGACGGCTCGTCCGCCCACGATGATTGCGACCTCCGGGTCGAGATAGCGGCGGAGTTTCCGCAGCTCCTCTTGCAGCGCGAAGCTCCCGTCTTGATAAACGACACTGAGCGCGACAACCCTGGGGTGCAGTTGCCGGACGGCCACGGCGATCTCTTCGGCCGGAAGGTCGGGCCCGAGATAGTACACGTCCCAGCCCTGCTCTTCGGCGGCAGCGGCGGTGAGCAATGCCCCCAATTCGTGGCGCTGCCCGGCGGGGGTAGTCACAAGCATACGCGGGGCCGCGGGAGAGCGACCGTTCCCCTTCGAGATACCCGCCATGAACGAGCGCACGAGCGCGGACGCCAGGTGCTCGTGGACGATGCGGAGGGTGCCTTCGTGCCAACGGTCGCCGATGGCATGCAGGAGAGGTACGACCACCTGCCGGCGGAGCGCCGGTGTGCTGAGTTCCACGGCCGCATCGGCGAGCACCGCTTCGAGCCGGGCCTTGTCGAGAGCCTCCAACGCAGACAGGGCCTCATCGAGGTGTCCGTTCCGCTTCTGTCGCCCGGTGGCCTCGGCGGTCGGTACGGACCCCATCGGTCGGGCAGGCGAGCCCGCGCGCTCGGCCTGGTCCTCCTCGGCGAGGACCGTGAGGCTCTCGAGCGACAGACCGGCGACATCGCTAATGCGGTGGCCACCGGCCTCCAGTCGCTTCATGAGCCGCAACCGCTCGACGTCGAGATCGCTGTACAAGCGGCGGCCTGTAGCGCCCCGCTGAGGAACAACGGCCTGGTAGCGCTTCTCCCAGGCGCGCAGGACGTCCTGGGAAATTCCGGTTCTCGCGGACACCACACGGATTGGGTGTCGAGGATCTGGGTTTTTGGGGCTCGTCATACTAATCTCCTGACTGGCTGTCGTTGAAAAAAATACGGGACTGTCCAACATATGTCAATACATATTTGTAACACTTCCTTGACACTATCATTTATGCTGAACTATGGTATAGAACGGATGGGAGACGTGAGGTGAAAACGAACGCGCCTGCGTCGCCCCCCCATAGTTGCTGAGTGACGTTCTGAATCGCTCGACCGGTTAGACAAAAGGAGTGAACCAATGAAAGGTCTAGATGTTATCGCTGCCGTCCTTCTCGTGGTCGGCGGTCTCAACTGGGGTCTCGTGGGCCTGTTCCAGTGGGATCTCGTGGCCGCGATCGGCGGCGGCATGAGCGGTGCTCTGGCGCGCATCATTTACACGGTCGTCGGGTTGGCCGCCCTGTACCAGGCCCTGAGGTGGAAAGCGATCCAGCGGCGCTGGTCTTCAGCGGGTGCAAAATCCTGACGCCATAAGCACGCAGAACGGGTACCCGTTCGGAAACGGCACATTCCGGGTGTTCATCCCAGCAACCGAGTCCGGCGGGTACTTCACTGCCTGGTTCGGGAACAACTGGAGACGGATCTCCCCCTGGCGCGGTAGGGATACGAGGAGATCGATCGAGTCCCGGGTTAGCGAATAGGAGAAACGAGCGCCCCTCTTTTCTTCCCAACCTCCATTTAACCGCTGGCGGTTCATCTTCGTTCGTCTTCCTAAACCGTGTGTCGAACGTTCGAGTCGTCTCGGGGGCCCCATGCTTATCAATCCGATGCAATGTCATCTTTCCGCTCGTCAACGGGACGTATGACTTCTATCCGCGGCCATTATCGTCTCGCCCCGGAGTTCGTGTACGGTGCTCTTGCAGAATGCTTGCCACCGCCCCGGCCCAGTAGCGGTTGAACTGGAACGTGTAGTGCCCTCCGCTGTGCGCGTTGAAGATCTCTTCCGTGAACCTCTCCGTGCCGGGGTACGCTCCGACGATGACGACATCGGCGCCTTCGTAGATTGTGCTGTCGGAAAGAATCACGGTCATCTCGTCGACGAACCAACGCGGCGAGGTCGGCGTCATCAAGTGAAAGGCCGGCACACCCACGTCCTCGGCCATTATGTGGATCGAACGCACCGCCTCTCTCATCACCTCCTTCTGGAGCACGGTCATGCTTTCGCGCCGGGCGAGCCGCTCTTGCGACCAGTCTTCTTCCGACACCTTCATGAAGTCGACCATCCGACCGTTGAGCTTGACATTTGGGGGAAACCATCGGGTTGAGGCAACCTGAAAGGCCCAGAGTACGTCCTGATCCGCCCGGCTCTCCTCGCCGGAATCCCGCTGCCATCGCTTCGGATCGGCGTCACGCCACCTCGCGTATGCATGGGCGACGAAATTGGCGAGGTGGGAGGGGCTGCTGTTCGTGAGCCTGCGATTCTCGACTTTCCAGGTGCCGAGTTGATAACCGAGTCCGGCGAAATTGTCCGCAGGGTCGTTGGGCGCATGCACGAACACGAGCGCGGCGATTCTGCCGTCGCCGTGAGTCGAAAGGAACGCGGCCGCCCGGTAGACCGACTCAAAGGTACCGTATCCACTTACGCCGAGATTAACGACGCGTTCCCCGCGAGGGGAGAGCATCTCGTCGAGGTACGATGCGAATGTCTCGCTCGAAGATACGCCCCAACCGAAAACATTCGAATCACCCGCGAGCAGAACCAAACGTTTCTGGAAATCGATCGTGCCCGCGGCGCCCAGGCGCAAGCCGTCCGCGTCGGTTTTAACCTCGATCGCAAAGTCCGGGCCGTAGAACGTGTGGTCGAGATTCGGGGCGGGTTTCCAGCCAAGCTGGTCGTCGGCGACGAGGAATCCCGGCCGTTTCCCGAAGCGTCCGCCGAAGGCCACCCGGAGCGAGACCTCTGTGACGAGGAGCGCTAGGAACGCGGCGACGACGACGAGAGCGACGTTTTGAAATGACTGTTTCCTTTTCATCCGTTTCAGCAGGGTTTACCGAGTACACCCCCTCAAAGCCGATGGCTCTGAACAACGCGCAGACCGACGCGGCCATCGGAGCGCCGTCAAAGCGGGGTGCGCCGCGACGGCACCGTTCGGCGCACGGAGGATGATACCACAGCAACGCGGGAAGAGACCGTGTTTCCGGGACGCTGACGGCGGAGGCAATCGCGGCTTCGGAGTGGATTTACAGGCACTGACGTGCTATTATTTCTCCACGATACCGGGAACGGAGGGTTCGCCTGGTGCGCACCGTCCATTC
>CAZYCB010000340.1:0-12516 GCA_964645735.1 uncultured bacterium
CACCTCGTCACCCCGCCCCCGCCCGCCACGTTGCGGGGGCGCCGGGGCGGGGGGCCCCCCGCGGGGCCCGCCCCACGGCCGGATCAGGCGACGACGCTCGAACAGCTCATCACCGCCGACCTCCAGTTCGCGGGAGTCTTCAAGGTCACGCGTGGACGCGGACGTCCCACGGACAGCTCCGGCGAAGGGGGTCTCGTGGAGGTACGCGGGCTCCTGAAGCGCAACGGCCCCGACACTCACTTCGAAGGGCTTGTCGTCGACCTGTCGAACAACCTCACGATCGGCGGCAAACGGTACGTGCTCAAACAGGAACAGATCCGCCAGGTCGCTCACCTTTTCTCCGACGAGGTCGTGCGCATGCTCACCGGCGAAGCGGGCGTCGCGACGACGAGGATCACCTATCGCGTGAAGAAAGGGAATTCGTACGAAGTCACCATGTGCGATTACGACGGGTACAACCCGCGAGTCCTGCTTCGGCAGAACATCCCCGTCATCTACCCGCGGTGGATCGATAACCGCAAGGCGATGGTTTTCACCAGCTTTCGCGGGGGGCAAACGGACCTCTACGTCCGCTACCTCACCGAGCCCTCTTCGAGGAAGCTGTTGAGCTACCCGGGCCTGAACTACTCCGTGGATTGGTCCGAGAAGCGCGAGGAGATGCTCGTTACCCTCAGCAAGGACGGGAATCCCGAGATCTACGTCGTCGACAAGAACGGCAAGATCAAACGTCGCTTGACGCACAACCGGGCGATCGATTGCAGCCCGAACTGGTCGCCCAGCGGACGGGAAGTCGCCTTCACGTCGGACCGCTCGGGGACGCCCCAGATCTATCTCATGCAGGCGGACGGCAGCAACGTCCGGCGCCTGTCGCAGGGCGGCAACTACAACGACTCCCCCGCCTGGTCGCCCAAAGGGGATCGGATCGTTTACGTTTCGAGGATTGACCGGTACTTCCAGTTGTGCACGATCCACCCCGACGGATCGGGGTTCCGTCCGATCACCAACCAGCCCGTGGATCACGAGGACCCCCGATGGTCCCCCGCCGGCCGCCACCTCGTCTATACGGAGAAACGCAAGTACGAGAACGTGATATCAATCATTGACATCGCAAGCGGCGGTAAGCGAATATTGTCGCAAGGTGAAACTCCGGACTGGTCAGACCGCTGAGTTCGGCGGCGATGTCTGGTCTGCGGTTGTTGTTCGTCCATCCAAGGGAGGTCAGTCGAATGTTGCGGAAGCAGTGGTTTATTTTCATCGTGATAGGTTTGTTCGCTCTCGCCCTCGGAGCCTGCGCGAAAAAGCAGACGACGCAGGTCGAGACCAAGCCCGCACCCGAGGTTGCAGAGCAGCCTGCAGAGGCGGCCGAGGAAGTCACGGAGACCCCGCAGGAAGGGGCGGTGACCACCAATATCCCGGTGCTCGGAGACGTCTTTTTCGAATTCGACAAGTCGAAAATCAGCGAAGAAGGGCAGCAGATTCTCCACGAGAACGCGAAACAGTTGATGGAGAGCGGTTCGCTGGCCATCGTCATCGAGGGCCATTGCGACGAGCGCGGCACGAACGCGTATAACCTCGCGCTCGGCGAAAAGCGCGCCAACGCGGCGAAGGACTACCTCGTATCCCTCGGTGTGGGCGCCGCGCGGATCCAGACGATCAGTTACGGCGAGGAACGGCCGTTCGATCAGGGCCACAGCGACGCTTCGTGGGTGCAGAACCGCAGGGCCCATTTCGTGATCAACCAGTAACCTCCAGGTCCGATCGTGAAAGCTCTGTTAGTCAAGAAACTCGTTTACTTTGGCGTCGGCTTGGGTCTGGTCTCCGGGTGTTACAGCACCAAGATGATGGAGTTCACCTATCAGCAGCTCGATACGGTGAAAACCACGCAGTTGGAGCTGCTCCGGAGAATGGACGAACTCACCCGGCTCTACGAGGATGACAGGGAAGCCAGACTCCGGACCCAGGCCGAGACAGAGCTCCGACTCCAGGAACTGCGCGATGCCCTCGAGACGCTCGGGTACCGCGTGGACGACAGTGCGCAGTTTCTCCGGGACGGATCCTCCACGACAACCGCGCCGCGCGTTGCGGCACGCGGCGACACCGTCTCTCCCGGCGGGGGGCGAGAAGGGGCGGCGGGGGGAGACAGCACGGCCGCGCCGGCCGTCGGCGACGACGACGCGGGAAGGCTTTTCCAATCCTCGTACATGGATCTGACCCTCGGGAACTACGACCTCGCCGTTCAAGGGTTCAAGAACTACTTGATCCGTTTTCCTGACGCGTCCAACGCTGCCGATGCCCACTATTATCTCGGGGAGTCGTACTATTCGCAGCAGAGATATCTCGAGGCGGTGGCTGATTATCAAACCGTCATCAAAGAGTATTCCCGGTCCCGCCTCGTTCCGGCGTGCTACTTGAAATCCGGTTATTGTTATCAGAAGCTCGAGGAAGGCGAGCTTGCGGAGAAGGCGTTCCGCGAGCTCATCTCGCGCTACCCGCGGAGTGAAGAGGCGGAGCAAGCGCGCCTCGAGCTGCAGGGAACGGGAGGGTAAGACACGCAAGCACCTTGGACACGCTGCCTTTCTACCTCATTTCTCTCGCCGCTCTGATACTGCTTTACGCTTTTTTCTCAAGCTCCGAGGCGGCGCTTTTTTCTCTCACCCGCTCGCAGGTCAGCCGCCTCGAGGCCGAGTCGCGTGCGGGAAAACAGATCGCCCACCTGCTCAAGCGGCCGAGACGGCTCCTCATCACGATCCTCATCGGAAGCCTCGTCGTTAACGTGTCGGCTACGAGCGTGGCAACCTCAGTCGCCATCGGAGCGTTTGGCGACAAGGGCGTGGGGATCGCCTTCGGTGTCATGTCGGTCCTCATCTTGGCGTTCGGCGAGGTTTTTCCGAAAGTCCTCGGCGTCAACCGGGCTTCGACGATCGCGCGCGCTGCCATCTACCCTTTGCGAGTCCTTCACGTTCTCTTGGCTCCGCTCCGGTGGCCGCTGGCGCGGCTGTCCGACGCGGTCATCGACCTGCTCAAGGGGCGCTTCGGCGCGGCCACGCGCCACTTTTCCAAGGACGAGCTTCTCACCGCGCTGGACGTCGGGCGCGATGCGGGCCACTTCGGAGACTTCGAGTACGAGCTCCTCTCCAACGTCATCGACTTCAGGGACACGACCGTCAAGGAAATCATGACCCCGAGCATACATGTCTTCTCGCTCCCACTGAGTCTGAGCGCCGAGGACATGCTCGACCAGTTGATGAAAGGGGGACATTCGCGCGTGCCCGTGTACGGCGAAACGGCGGACGACATCCAGGGGATCGTTCATATAAAGGACCTCGCCCGCATATCGTGCGGCGACGAGGACGTCGACGTATCGGTGCTCGTCATGACTCCGTACTACATCCCCGAGTCGGCGAAGATATCCTTTCTGTTCAGGGAACTGGTCGGCGAACGAAACCACATTGCGGTGGTCATCGACGAGTACGGATCCTTCGTCGGCATCGTCACGATGGAAGACGTCCTCGAGGAAATCGTCGGCGAGATCCGCGACGCCAAACAGCCCGTCACGGCCGATTACACCATGATGCCGGACGGGAGGATAGTCGTGCTCGGTGCCATGGAGATAGAGAATTTCAACGACGTGTTCGGTACGGACGTCGTGGATGAGGAGCACGAGACGGTTGCCGGATACGTGATCGGGGCGACCGGGAAGATCCCCAATGCGGGGGAGACCTTCGAGATCGGCTCGCTACGGTTCCACATCATCTCGGCGCAGCCAAACCGGATACGGAAGATGCGGGTGGAGAAGATATGAACGTCCCCGTTCTCCCCATCGTATCGCTCGCGAGCTTTCTTCTCGCCGCTTTCTTCGCCGGTGCGGAGACGGCGATTATCGCGGCCGACCGTGTGAAGATACGCCACCTCGCCGCCAAGGGAAACAAGCCGGCCGGAGATCTCCTCGAACTCTTCGCGAGCCCGGGCGACACGCTGAGCCTCGTCAACGTGGCCACCAACCTCGGTGTGATCGGCTGCACGTCGACATTTACCGCGATACTCGTGGCGCGCTACGGAAATTCGGGAGCCGTAATCTCGACGGCCATTCTCGTGCCGGTGCTCCTCATCTTCGAGGAGATCATCCCGAAGGGCGTGTTCCTCTACTACGCGAACCGGGCGGCGATCTTCTCGGTTTACGCGCTGAAGTTCTTCGGAGTCATCCTTTTTCCTCTCGTGAGATTGTTCTCGCTCTTCTCGAACGGGCTCCTGAAGCTGCTCCGCGCCGGGACGGCCGACTCGAGCGTCCGGATGAGCGCGGAGGAGCTGCTCTTTCATCTCAAGGAGAGCAGGGACGCCGGCTTGATTCCGAAGGACACGCTCACACTGGCCTCCAGGGTGTTCGAATTGCTCCGACTCCAGGCGAAGGACGTGATGATACCTATCAGCGACGTCGTGATGGTGCAGGAGGGAATGGACATCGAAGAGTACGAGAAGGCCTTCTCCGAGACGAGATTCAGCCGGCTTCCCGTTTACCGGGGTTCGAAAAACAGCTTCGCGGGTATCCTTTCCATACAGAGTCTCCTCGAAGCTCGCGGCCCCCAGGAAGGCCCGCCGGTTCTCGAGGAGCCGTACGCGGTGGACGCCGATACCCCCGTCTCCGAGATCCTCGTTCGCATGCAGAACCAGGGGTGTCACATGGCGATGGTTCGTGGGAAGGATGGCGCGTTCGTCGGCATGACCACGCTCGACGACGTACTCGTGTACCTCGTCGGAGCGCTCTCCGACGAGTTCCACTAGATCGGCGGCGGTTCGCCGTTAAGCAGTACAGCGAGAACCACTCGTCTCGCCTGGCGGGCATGAAGGGCACCACGGAGTCGACACGATGAAGCTCGCACTCGAACACATAAGGCTCAAACCCCACTATCCGTTCCGGATCTCGCGGGAAACCCAGAAGGAGAGGGATGTTTTCGTCTTCGAGATGACGTGGGAGGGACTGACGGGCTACGGAGAGGCTTCGCCGTCGCCCTACTACGGCGAAGACGAAAAAACCGTTGTTTCCGCTATCGGGATGGTGAGGCGAAAGCTCCGCGGCGATCCGGACTCGCTGAGGAAGAGGATTGCAGACGGAGATTTGAGCGAGACGCTCCGCGAACACGCATCCGTCCGCGCGGGACTCGACATCGCCCTCTGGGATATCATCGGCAAGCGCGCGAACAAGCCGCTGCACGAGCTCCTCGGTATCGACCCCACAAAAACACCAGCGACATCGTTTACGATCGGAATCGATGCTCCTGACGTCATCGACAGAAAAGTCGACGACGCCGCACCCTACCGGATCCTCAAGATGAAGATGGGGTTTCTCGGCGACATGGCGATTCTCGACCGAGTGGCCGCTCGCTCGGGGAAGATTCTCCGCGTGGATGCGAACGAGGGATGGGATATCGAGACGGCGCTCCAGATGTGCCGCGAGCTCGGCGAGAAGAGAATCGAGTTCGTCGAGCAGCCGATACCTCACGAGAACGAGGAGGATCTCTGCGTGCTCAAGCGTTTGAGCCCGATTCCCGTCATACTGGATGAGAGTGTCAGGACGGCGGCGGACGTAACGGCGCGCCGCGACCAGGGGCACGGGATCAACGTCAAGCTGATGAAGTGCGGTGGGCTCACGCCCGCGCTCGCGATGATCGAGGAAGCGCGGCGGGTCAATCTCAAGGTGATGCTGGGGTGCATGATCGAAACGTCGATCGCGATTACCGCGGCGGCGCACTTGAGTCCCCTCGTCGACTACGCGGACCTCGACGGGAATCTCCTCGTCGACAACGACCCGTTCACCGGCGTCACGGTTCAAAACGGCAAGCTCGTGCTCCCGCATGGTCCGGGCCTGGGGGTGAAGCGGCGCGTGTGAGCGCGATGGGCCGGTCGCCGTAGGGCCTCTACTCGAAAACGACGAACGCGGTGGCGTATTGCCTGTCGTGCGTGATCGTAAGGTGGATTTGTTTCGCGGCGAGCTTCTCCGACAACGTCTTCGCGTTTCCATGGAGCCTCAGTCCGGGCTTTCCCCGCTCGTCGTTGACGACGACGATATCCCTCCAGCGCACGCCGGCGCTCCAGCCGGTGCCCAGGGCTTTCATGCACGCTTCTTTTGCGGCGAACCTCGCCGCCAGACGAGGAGCGGGATCCTGGTAGCGAAGCGCGTACGTTCTCTCTTCGGGTGAGAAGATGCGATGGAGAAACCGTTCGCCGTACCGTGCGTACACGCGCGCGATGCGATCGATCTCTATTGTGTCTACTCCGATGCCTATAATCATTGGCGTACCGATACGAGAAAACCAGCGGCGCGATACGGCATTTCCCATCGAGTGGCTGCGCGGCGAGTATACGATCCCCGGGCGGTATTCCGCAATCGCCATGACAGACGTGGTTGTGATCGGCCGCGGCCCCGCCGGAGCGCCGGGGCTTTTCCGGTTGTCGGTGCCAGCGCGGCGTGATAGCATGATCCGACAGCATGAGTCGAGGCGCGCGATGGTTTCTTGCGGCATGGGTGCGGCGCCGTCCTCACGCCGGGAACTCCAGAGATACCGACCACCGCGCGCACCCGTGGGGGGAGTGTGCGACAGAATCGATCGGGACTGCAGGGGAGAACGACCATGAAGTGGCTCGTCGTCTGCGCGGCGGCGGGTCTGGCGTGGATTGCGGGAGGGGTGTTCGGCGCAGGGAGTGCCGATTCCAATAGTCCCCCGAACCCGGCAACGCTCGACGCGCCCGAGAACGGCGCGGCAAACGTATCTCTCTCTCCCGTTCTCGATGTCGCCGTCTCCGATCCAGACGAAGATTCGGTCAGCGTCTACTTCATCGGAAAGCCGGTGAAATCCCCCGCCCATCCGCCGTTTTCGCTCGTCACCATTCCCGACACGCAGAACTACTCGTCGTCGATCAACCGGGCGTTCCCGAGCATCTTTCGCGCACAGACCCGCTGGGTCGTCGACAACGCAGATTCCCTCAACATCGCCTTCGTGGCGCACACCGGCGACGTCGTGCAGTGGGGCGACTTGTACTACACCCACTGGGACAGTGCATGGTCCGCGATGAGACTGCTGGAAAACCCAGCGACCACGCACCGCCCGTACGGTGTGCCGTACTCGGTCGCGCTGGGCAATCACGACCGGCCGGGAGTGGGGTACGACCGCATCTTCGGCGCGGCACACTTCGCCGGCCGACCGTACTACGGAGGACATTTCGGACCGGACAACAAGGATCATTTCTCTCTTTTCAGCGCGAGCGGGCTCGACTTCGTCGTCTTGACGCTCGAAGTCGAGGCCGCGTACAGTCCCGTTGCCCTAGCCTGGGGCGACAGCATTCTCAAGGCGTATCCGAAGCGCTCTGCGATCGTCTCGTCGCACAACCTCATCGAGGATGGAAACCCCGCACCGTTCAGCGACCGCGGGCAGAGGATATACAATGCTCTGAAGGGCAATCCGAATCTTTTTCTCATGATATGCGGTCACGCGAACATAGAAGGTCGCCGGAGCGACACGTACAAAGGTCGCACCGTTCACACGATCATGACGGACTACCAGAACCGCCCAAGAGGGGGCAGCGGATGGTTGAGGGTGACCCGGATATGCCCTGACGAGAACGTACTTCGCGCGATCACGTACTCGCCGTGGCTCAACCAATACGAGGCGGATGCCGATTCGAGCAGTCAGTTCACGCTTCCCATCGACATTCGGCCGTTCGATGGCTGGTATGTCATGGGACCCGTCAAGGTTTCTTCCGGTTCGCACGCCCGAGCGACGTGGGACGAACTCGCTCCATTCACGGAATACGAGTGGTACACGGTGGTGTACGACGGTCAGGCCGCGGTCACCGGTTCGGCATGGCGGTTCACGACGGGGAGCGAGCTGCCCGTGGTTCGTGTTGTCTCTCCGAACGGCGCGGAGACGCTTTCCATCGATCACGAAGCGACGCTGCAATGGATCGCGGCGGACGACAATGGAGAAGTGGGCAAGGTGGATCTTCTCGTGTCGCGCGCGGGACTCGACGGCCCCTACGAGCCGGTGGCAAAGGACGTCGGAAACACGGGGAGCTACACGTGGATCGTCCAAGGGCCGGAGTCGCAGGAGGCGTGTTTCAAGGTGATCGCTCGCGATCTGGATGGCCGATTCGGGGAGGACATCAGTAACTCGTCTTTCACGATCGAGGTCTACGATCCGACGGGAGTGCCTGACGGCGCGGCGGCGGATTATTCGATCGAGATGCTCTCCGCGAATCCGGTGCGGGGAACGGGGAGCTTCTGTATCGCGGTTCCTCGCCGATCGCACGTGAAAGTCGCCGTGTACAACGTGCTCGGGCAGCGAGTGGCGGTGCTGGCCGATAGAACTTACGAGCCCGGCCGGCATGCGCTCGTGTGGGATGGACGGACGCCCCGGGGAATGGCGTCGTCGGGCGTCTACTTCGTCAAGATGGAGACGGTGGGAACGAGGCTGGCGCGAAAAGTCGTGTTCGTCCGATGACGAAACCATTGGGCGGCGAAGGAGGCTTTATTCATGGGACACAGGTGTCACCTGGCGGCATTGACCGCCGCGTTGTGCATGCTCTCCTCGGTATCGAACGGGCGTGCCGTCGCTGCGGAGACTCCCAAGCCGCGCGCGCAGACGGAGTCTGCCCGAACGGGGGGGCAAACGTCCAATGACCTCTCGGCACGGCTCGTAGCGGGCAGCGGCGCGCAGTCCAGTTCGGCGGTGTCCTCCGGACTGCGGGCGTTGTTGGCGTACAACGCGGCTCGCGGTGAGTTCTACACGGCGTCGGCGGATACGACGAAAAAGAAACAAGAGAAGAAGGAGCAAGTATCCAAGGACGGACGTACATACGACGCGCAGTCGAAAGACGCATCCGAAGAGCCGTTAGCGGAGGCGCGAGTCGAGGAGAAAGAAGAAGGTTTCTGGGATTCATGCGTGGCCGGCTGTGTGGGCGCGCTCGGCGAATCGCTGTGCAGCGCGGTTTTTGGAGGGGACTCGGAGACGAAAACGGTGGTGGCTGAAGGGGGCGGAGGCACGGTCGTCACGTCGGCTCCGGGCGTCGCGGCAATGACCGCTCCTGAGGCGTTCCCGTACAAAGGCGTGATAAAACCGGCCGCCGGGGGCGGCAATGAAGTCACCTCGTGGGAGATCCCGGGAGGCGATTCGACTCAGGCGGGTGTTGTGGAGGCGCTGCCCGCAGGTGCTCGCGTGACCGTGATGGAAGACGTGGAGGTGGGTTACGCGGCGTGGGTCAGAGTCATGCGAACTGGCACGGCAGGCAAGACGGGGTGGATCCGGCAGGAAGAAGTCGTCCCGGAGGTGATAGCGCCGGCTGCGCCAACACAGCTTCAGATGACCGAAACAGGGCCGTCTAGGGGCATCGGCGAGTCCAGAGGGCAGGTTGGACTGGCGATGTTATACCCTGTCTTCAGCGACCAGGACTTACGAGACGAGTACGGGAAAAACGCGTGGCGATTGAGGGTGGAATCGAAGTTCATGTTGACCCATTCGATACACGTCGGCGGTTCGTTGGGATACCTGCGCTCCTCTGGTGAACCTCAATTCAACTACGTCGGTGCGACGACGATAGACTCTCCCGTGAGCAGCACGCTCGAGATCTGGGATATCGGCGCGGAGATTGGCCAGTTATTGTCGTTCGCCGGCGGCAAGGGGTTCTTCGTATATGGACTGGGTCCGACGCTGTTCGATGTCCGCGAGGAAGCGGATATCGACGTCATCGAGTCTGGACTCGTGATCGATAGGAGAACGGATAAGCTCTCTGAGTGGAAGGTTGGTGGCGAGATCGAATTGGGTATCGGCGGTCTCGCAGGCGACCGGTTCCCGATAGGGGCTCAATTTCGCTTCCTGATCATTCCGTGGGAGAGCACAGAGGAAAAATCTCTCACGCTCGATTACCTGGGCAACGAGGCGATCATCGCTTTTAGTTTCGGTATGACCTTCGGCGTACTGTTTTTCTAGTCGGCGGCCGTGGAAAACGATCATCCTATGGACCCGGTGCCATCGGACTCAATCTTCATGACGTCCCCCCGGGTGCGGATTTCCGCACGCAGGGCGAGTCGAGCGCTTCGGCGGAGCGCGTCGATTACTGTCACTCTGTTGGCACTCATGGCAGGTGGGCGTCCCGCGGTCGCTGCGGCATCGACTCCGGAAGTTCCGGATCGATCCGGATCTGGCGGCGGCGCCGCTCAGCCTGCCGAATACCCCCTTCGGTTCTACCAGAAGTACATTTCCGATCTTCGACACGGCCGTTGCCGCTTTCATCCCAGTTGCTCGCAGTACGCCATGGATGCGATCGAAGCGGAGGGGTTTGTCAAGGGCAGCTCGTTGGCGGCGGACCGTTTGATTCGGTGTAATCAGCACGCGGAAGGGTTTTACGAGACCAGTCCGTCAGGGCGGTTGTCGGATCCCGTGGACCGCTCTGAGATCGTTCCGGGTGCTCCGCGAGTACCGAACTGGTTGCTGCCGAGACCAGAAGGGCGTTTTCCGCCCGAGTTGCTGTTCTCCATGAACGCCCAGGATTCTCTGCACGGCCTGGGTGCCCGCGTCCGGGAGGACATCGCATTCGCCGATGCGCTGGCCGCGGCGGGCGACTGCGACCGGGCGGTCACCGAGTACAAACGCGTGGCCTTTGCGTCAGGGAGCGAGGATGCGGCCCTGTGGTCGTTCTTCAAGGTCGGCGACTGTTATTTCGCGAACGGGGATTGGGGAAGCGCTGCTTCCGCGTACGCTGAGTCGGCCCGCCGGTCTCCGGCGGCGCCGGAGAAGAATGTCGCGAACTACATGACCGCAGCTTCCTACTTCAACGCGGGCAAGTATAGGCAGGTGGCCCCGTGCCTGGATCGTTGGGCTTCTGCGGAGCCCCAACCTGCCGGCTCCAGTCCGCAGGAGCCAGAGGCACGGAGCAGTCGCGGCTGGGACGAAGTATCCCGTGCGGGTCCGGATTACGGAGACGTTTGTTTTCTGAGAGGTCTTTCCGCGTTGGCCTTGGGAGAATGGTCGAAGGGTGCGTCATCGTTTGCAGACGCTGCGGGCGCATGCGCGGACTCGCTGTGTAGTCGGCGAGCCTCTGTTCTCTCGCGGCGGGCCAAAGAAGGCGTCGCTCTTCCCATGAAGCATCCTAATTTGGCCGCAGGGCTCTCCGCCGTTCTACCGGGGTCCGGGCAGGCCTACGCGGGGAGGGCGTACGACGGTTTCCGACATCTGGTGTTCGAGGGGCTTCTCATCTTCACGATCTATCAACTTGCAGATGACGATCTCTGGGGAGCCGCGTACCTCGTCGCGGGGATCACGTTGCCGTTCTATGTGGGTAATATCGTGGGTGCGAAAAGGAGTGCGGAGCACCACAACGCGTCGTCGCGCGCAAAGTACGTGTCGGAGTCTCTCGAGGAGACGGCGATGGATCGGTAGGTAAATCAGTGTTCGTGAGCGAATGACCAACGAAGGAGGTGTCTCATGCGTGACTGGAGATTGACGAGCGTTGCGACCGTTGCCGCGATGGTGCTTTCCGCAACGGCCGTTCACGCGTTCGATGGGAATCGTAAGGGATTCATTCTGGGCGGCGGCATCGGACCGGTGGTGACGAGCTACACCGTGGAGGTCGATGACGATTTTTTCGGAAACTACACCACCGACCGTGAGTCCAAGTTTGGGCTCGCGACCGATTTCAGAATCGGTGGTGGGATCAACGAGAAGTTCATGCTCTACTACGCGAACAGAGTGTCGTGGTTCGGCGTAGACGGCGAGATGGACGAGGGCGTGACGATCGCTCACGGGATCGGACTAGTCGGTGTGTCGTACTATCTCGAAGCGGCGGCCCCCTCGGTCTATTTCACGGGGACGGTCGGGTTGGCAAGTTGGTCGGCGCCTTTCGAGGAAAACTCGGACACCTGGTCGGGGTTTGGCATTGGCGGGGGCGTGGGCTATGAATTCGCCAGGCACTGGTCGGTGGAGGGAGTATTGACATGGGGAAATCCGGGCGATGAGTCCGCGACGGTAAGCGCGCTGTCGTTCTTTGTGACGGTGATAGGTATCGCCTACTGAGCTCGCGTGTGGGTCTCGGCGCGGGCCGAGACCCACCACGCGTCGGAAAGGCCGGAGTTCGCATTGGGATTTCTCGATGGGACCGCGAGGGATCGGTAGGTGGAGCACTGTTCGCGAGCGGGCCATGAAGAAGGGAGATGCCTCATGCATCGCTGGAAGATGACGGGTGCGGCAACCATCGTCGCGGTGACACTGATCGCAACGGCTGCCCATGCATTCGACGGGAATCGAAAGGGCTTCATACTCGGAGGCGGGCTTGGTCCCGGATTGACGAGTTTCGCTCTAGGGTACGGAGACTCGTTCGATGGTGAGGACACGTCGACCCGCGAAACCAAGTTCGGGCTCGCGACCGATTTCAAGATCGGCGGAGGGATCAACGAGCAACTCATGGTTTATTACGGGAACCGGGTGTCGTGGTTCCAAAGTAGCGGTACCACCACCGCACACGGAATTGGAC
>CAZYCB010000341.1:0-3873 GCA_964645735.1 uncultured bacterium
GACTTCATGCACGAGTTCTACCAGAAACGCGGGGTCAACCCGGGGCGGTCGGGGTACGACATGTGTATCGAGGCCGAGGAAGTCGTGTTCTCCACGCGCAAAATGCTGACCCGTTTCTTCAACGGCACCGATCCCAATCACCTCACCTTCAGCTACAACGCGACGGATTCGCTCAACATGATCATCCAGGGGATGCTCGAGGAGGGAGATCACGCGATCACGACCAAGGTCGAGCACAACTCGGTCCTCCGTCCGCTCAACCACCTCGAGCACGACGGCGTCATCGAGGTCACGCGAGTCCCGTTCGACGAGAAGGGCTACGTGTACCCCGACGACGTGAAAAAGGCGATCAGGAACAACACGAAAATGGTCGTCGTCAATCACGGTTCCAATGTGATTGGCACCGTCCAGCCGATTGCCGAGATCGGAAAGGTGTGCCGCGAGGCCGGCGTCTATTTCGCCGTCGACTCGAGTCAGACGGCCGGTACTTTGCCGATCGACGTGCAGGAGATGGCGATCGATCTGCTCGCGTTCACCGGACACAAGAGCCTCATGGGCCCGACGGGAATTGGAGGATCGTACGTTGGCGTCGATGTACCCATTCGAGCGACGCGGTCCGGGGGTACGGGCGTCAAGTCCGCCTACCCGTTCCAGCTCGAGGAGTTCCCGTACCGTCTGGAATATGGGACGCTCAACGTCATGGGCGTCGCTGGGCTCCACGCCGCGCAGAAGTGGATCGAAGAAGAGGGGATGGCGAGCATTCACAGGCGCGAAATGGCTCTCTGGGAGAAGCTGCGGCGGGGGATCGAGAACATCGAGGGCGTCGTGACGTACTGCGCGGAGAGCCCCGATAACCATAACGCCGTCTTGAGCTTCAACATCGCGGGTTGGGAAGCCGGGGATGTGGGAACGATGCTCGACGTGGATTACAATATCGCGTGCCGCACGGGGCTTCAATGCGCGCCCCTCGTTCACGAACAGCTGGGGACCGATGCGATCAAGGGCACCGTCCGCTTGAGCATAGGCGCTTTCAATACCGAGGACCACATCGACAAGGCGATCGAAGCGGTGAGGGAAATCGCTGCGACGCAGCGAAAGCAGCCCCAGCGAATGCGCGTAACCGACTGAGGCCCGTTCCTGGCGATAGAGATCCGTTCGCGAAGAAGGAATGGCTACTTCAGCACGAGGGCGTCCGCCACGACCTCGCACACCGTCTTGATCTCCACTCCGAGATCGTACACGCGGTTGAGCTCCATGAGCTGATCGATGCAGTTGTGGCACGGCGTCGCGACGATCTTGGCGCCGGTCGCCCGTATCTGTTCGGCCTTGATCTGGCCCGTTTCGACCCGCCGGTCCCTGTATTCCCCCATTGAGAGCTGTCCGCCGCCGCCCCCGCAGCAGTAGTTGTTCTCGCGGTTAGGCGTCATCTCGACGAAATCGGTGCACGCGTGCTTGAGCGCGAACCGCTGTTCCTCTATCACGCCGCCGCCACGCACGAGGTTGCACGGGTCATGGAGAGTGACCCGCTTCGTGTTTTTCGCGGGGTCGAGCGTGACTCTCCCCGAGCGGATGTACTCCGCGACGAGTTCGACGACGGTGGTGACGTTGAACGGATACGCTTTCTCGATCCAGCGCGGGCCTTCCCAGCGTATCGCCCGCGCCCCGTGACCGCACTCGGCGAGAACGAGCGTGTTCGCACGGAGCTTCTGCACCTCATCGTGGAGACGCTGCGTCAACTCGCGGGCCGCTTCTCCATCTCCGGAGAAGTAGGCGTAGTTCGTCACATCGTAACAGCGCGTCGAGATCGTCCAGTTTTCCTTCGCGGCGTGGTAGATTTTCGCCATTGCGCTGATCGAGAGCGGAAAGAACTTCGGTTCCCGCGGGTTCAGCGTGTAGAGGATCCGTTTCCCCTCGGCATCGAGAGGGATCGACGCGGTCTCGTCCTTGACCTCCATTCGCAGGTCCTCTTCGAGCCACTGGAGCGTATCGACGAATTCCTCGCGCGGGATGGCCATGTTGTTCCCGGTCCGGATGGCCGCATCGACGGTGGATTGAAGGCTCTTAGGAACCATCCCGAGCTCCACGAGCATCGAACGCGCCGTTTGCACGAGGAACGGTATATCCACGCCGACCGAACAGTGGAGCGCGCATCGCCCGCACATGCTGCACCCGCCGAAGATGACATCGACCATCTCTTTGACGGTCTCGTCGTCGAGGTCGCTGGCGCCGACCCATCGGGGCAGAAGCCGTCCGAGCACCGTATGATAGCGGCGATAGATGCTCGTGATCTGCTCGACCTTGTTCGCGGGTATGTACCGCGCGTCACGGTACCGGAGATAGTAGTGACACGATTCGTCGCAGAGACCGCAGTGGACGCAGCTGTTCAAGTGCGTGCGGAGCCTCCCGTCCATCCTTTCGGCAAGCAGAGCGAGCGCCCTCTTCTGGTCATCCGTCAGCCGTTTCAGCTTTCCCATTGGCCGCCCCTCTTCGCCCCCCAAACGCCCCTCTTGCCGAAAAACCCTCCGAGATAGATGCGCGCGAGGGGAAAGTAGATGGCGTGACGGAGTTTTCCCAACGGGATGTAGAGAAAGAGCGCCGCGGCGTAGATGAAAAGCGCTCCCGAACGGCTGGGTTCGGCGAGCGCAGCCGCCGTCATGAGCTGGAATCCGACGACGAGCATATTGCTGAAGTAGTCGTCCGGGCAGGAAAGCGCACGAAGGTTCGCTTTGACGATCCGTTTGACGAGAAGCGCGGCTCCGCAGAGCGCCGTAATCACGAGAGCCAAGGCGGAAATTCTCGTCAAGTCGAACGGTGCGCGCGCGTCGAAGAAAAGCGCGGCCAGCCAGGCAAAGGCGAAAAAGACGCCGCCGTGAAAGAAGAGCCCGAGAAGATACGTCGGCATGTGTCTTCGTGCGCTCTCCTTCTTGATCGGCGACATCGCGCCGGTGAAGGAGTACGCCACACCGGCCCATGCGCTTCCCCTGGGCTCCGACGGGTCGAACGTCCGGGCGGACGCCGCGATCCGCGCGCAAACAGTAAGAGCTGCGCCCACGAACGTGCCGAAGCATGCGAGAAGGATCCAATGAGGTATGGACATGGGGGCGAGCCGCCTAGACGCAGCCGTCGGGTTTGGGGAGGCCCGCGATACGGCATGCGCCTTTGGCCGGGCCCATCGGGAAGAGCTCGTAAATCTGTTTGAGCCTCAATCCGGTGTGCTGGCAGATTTTTCGCACCATGGGGGCGAGGTCGTTTTCTTCCCAGTGACTGCGGATGAACGTGATGACGGCCCAGTGCTCCTCGGTGAGCGCTCCGGTCCCGTCCGTTGTCGCGAAAAGACGAGCGACCTCGTCGTTCCAGGCCGACGGGTCCTTGAGAAAGCCGTCGCCGTCCACTTCGAATTGGCGTCCTTCTAAATCGATCGTAGGCATTCTACTCCTCCTGATGCGGTCTCTGCTGATGACGTATTATGCCACTCGAGCGGCGGAAAGGCAATGCTCAACGAGTTTTCGAATCTCTTCGGAAGGGTGATCGAGTCCCGTCAGTCTGTCCGGGGTCGGATTGGCTGGTTCTACTTGGGAAGCGGAAGCCTCATGCGCTCGAGTATGGAGAGGTATCTCGGATCCGATTCGAAAGGTGCGAACATGAAACGGCTTCCCAGAATCATGTGGAGAACCCCCTCGCGCCGCTCGTACGAGCGTTCGAGCCAGACCATGGCCGAATCCTGCTCCCCTACTTGAGCGAAGTACATGGCGATGTAGAAGGCCCCCATGAATTGACCTTCCGCGTCACACCGCTTGAGATACTCCAGCATCCCTGCGTTGAACGCGTCGAGCCCTCTTCTATCCAGAGCCTCGCGGAGCGACGACATGTCCT
>CAZYCB010000342.1:0-1938 GCA_964645735.1 uncultured bacterium
ACGAGCTCCCAGAGGTTGTTGTTGAATTCGTCCGCCATAAGATCCTCTTCGTCGCCGAGCTGGAAGAAGACGACCGGGGAACTCGTCGAGACCGACTTGATGAGCACGTTGTTCATCCCCGTCTTGAGCTTCGCGGTGAAGCGCTGCGGCGAAGACAGGCTCGCGCCGGCGGAGCGGGCAACGAGGTCGCCGTTCACATAGAGAAGGGCCGGTGTGCTCGACTCGAAGAGAACGGCGGACGTTCGGCGCGTCGCGGATTCTATCACCGTGTAGAGGAATCCCACGCTTCCTTCGGGAAGCATGGATCCGAGGGCCAGGCGGCCGTCGTCGATTCGCGCTTTGGCGGTGAGCGGTACCCACGTGACGTGCCCGAGCGCCCCTGCGTACGTGTCGAAAAGGTTGACGTGGGATTCGGGCGGGTAGCGTGTGTCGAGAGCGCCTCGTTTCCCCGGAAACGGTCCGACGAACAACCACTCGTAGTGTTTGAAAAGCCTCGAAGATACCGTGCCGGCTTCTTCGCCATTCGCGAAGAGCGTCAGAGTGAATGGAAACGATCCGGGTCGGCACGGCGTCGGGACGAGTATGTTCATCGTCATCATGGCCTGACCGATCGTGCCGGGCATCTCCGCCTCGATCGAGCGTCCCTCCACCGGTTTGAGTCCCGCGGGGCTGTACCACTGAGCCTGCAGGTGAGCTGCGACGGGCAGGTGCTTCTTGATGAGAATCTGCACCGGCACGGCGCCGCTGCCGAGCGTCGTCCCGCTCGGAAACTTGACGGTGTACGTAACGGGCTTCGTGATATAGACGCCCTCGTGAAAGTGATACCGCGTGCGGTCCCCGTTCTCGAAACGGATCTCAGCCGAGAACGCCACGGGGACGATCGTCGCTTCCTGTCCCCGCGGAGTCGGACACTTGTAGCGGAACTCTCGGGACGGTTTGTCCGGGGATACGATGAGCGGCAACGGAGAGCTCACAAGCGTATCGATGGTCTCGCTCCGCACCACGACGATCGAGCGTATTCCAATGGGTTGGCTCCGCGCCGAAGCGGTGAAGCAGATCGGGATCGGTTCGCCCGGGCCGATGTTCGTTTTCTCGAGTGCCGCTCTCAGGTCGAATCCCTCGGCCTGCCACCGTCGCCTCGCCACGAGGTTCTCGGCATCCTGGAGAGTCGAGACAACGTCGTTCCACAGGGTGGACACGGCGCCGTAGACGTCGAATCCGGGGATCTCCGAACGGTCCGTTGGCGAGAAGAGCGTGCGTTCTTTCCACTTGTCCCTCAGAAGAGAGACGGAAAAGTACACTTCGCGTATCGAACCCATGACGGCTTCGAGATCCGCGTCGCTCCGGCCAGAGGCGGAATCCGCGCTCTGGACGCTCGCGAGAAGAAATCGCTGCACGACGCCGATACTTGCGCGAAGCGCCGCCGTGTTTTCGGGGTCGAGAAGCGACTTGCGGAAGACGAGATGGTCGAGGAGCGCGAGTTCCTGATATTTCGGGAACGGAGAATACGTCCCGCCGGATTCCAGCACGCACGCCGCGTAGCGGCCCGCCTCGTCCGTCGCTCCGCTTGCCACGTCGCCGGTTCGCCTCTCCCCGATACGCGCTCGCAGCGCGGCCGACAGGCGCGCCGCCTCGTCGCCGAGCCCGTTCTGTTCCAGCGCACCGAGGATGAGAAGCGTCCGGAGGATGTGCGCCGCGTCTCCCGCCGCGAATCGTTCGTGCGGCGAGAACTCCCACGTAAGGCTGTGCGCGGGGTTCTCAGGCTCCAGGCCCCGGTCGGCGAGGAGCGAAGTACGAAGGACGTCGGCCGATATCTGATTGCCGAGCTGAGACGGGAAATACGTGGGAAGAGCCGAGAGGCTGTAGAAGAGGTTCTCCTTCCGGGTCCCCGTCACCCGCGTCGGCACGAAATACGATGCATCGGGATCGTAGCTCGCC
>CAZYCB010000343.1:0-3046 GCA_964645735.1 uncultured bacterium
CCGAGAAGGGGGATCCCGCTGGGGAAACCGAGAGCCTCGACCTCGCCACACGTATCGCGAGTCTCCACAAAGATCACACGGGATCGACGCTTCCTCTCGACGTCGTCGACATCTACCGCCGCTGGACCCCCGACGAGAGAGCCGTGCACGCCAGGGCAAAGGCGCTGCAAGCGGAGGCGCTCTCCCAGCAAAGCAACGGCGACTACGATGCCGCTCTGGGACTTTACCGGCAGGCCCTGGATCTCGCCCTGACGATCGACGATCGGCGCGTGATCGCGGTCACGTGGGGGAGTCTTGGCGTCGTCGACTGGTATCGAAACGACTTGGCGGCGGTCGAAGAGGACTACAAGAACGCCCTTTCGGCGCGCCGGTCGATCGAGGACAGGATCCTCGAGGGAAGGACGCTGAACGGCCTCGGCTCCGTGGCGCTGCGTCTAGGGAAATACGATGAGGCCGTCGCGTACTTCGACGACGCGGCGAAGCGCCGGCGCGAGAGCGGCGATCTCGGCGGACTCGGCATCTCGCTCACGTACAAAGGAACAGCGTTCTACCAGATGGGGCGGCTCGTCGATGCACGGACGAGCTACGAAGAAGCCTATCCTATCCTCGAGAAGCACGGGACTCCTGCGCAGATGATCGAGGTGCTGAACGGCATCGCCAACATTCATACGGCGATGGGACGTATCGCCAGTTCGAACGCCACCTACCGGCGTGCCATCGACATCGCGTCCAGCGTCGACCGCCCGAAGGATGAAGCGGTGTGCCGGGTCAATCTCGCCGGCAATCTTCGAGTGCAGGGGCGCTTCAGGGAAGCGCTGGACGATTTCGACCGGGTGGCGGCGCTTCTCGAGCGCGAGCCGGAACCCGAAACGAAGGCCGTCCTCTATCGGGAGCGCGGACAAACCTTCCGTGAGATGGGCGATCTCGAGCGGGCGCGGGACGAATTTCTCTCCTGCATCGAGGAAACCAAAAAATCGAACAACCCGCAGTACGAGATCGAAACGCTGACGGCGCTCGGTGAACTCTACACAGATCTCGGCGCCTACGATCGGGCACTCGAGGCCGCCGCACGGGCGGACACGCTGGCCGCGAAGGTCGGGAGCGACCTCCTGCTCGCCAATGCGTACGTGCTCGCCTCGACGATATATCAGCGCTCCGGCGACCCGGTGACCGCGCTCAGGTACAGGGAGCGTTCGCGCGAAAAAAACGAGGCACAGGGAGCGCAGGCCGCGGTCCTGCACGACGACGTCGCCATCGCTTCGCTCCGCGCGATGGCCGGGCAGAAGGAAGCAGCGCGGGAGTCCTTTCGCCGGCTGCTCCCCGTCGTCCGAGAAACGGAACGCGATGATCTGGAGAGGGCGATTCATTTCGGCATCGGTCACACGTACCAAAAGGAGAACTCCGACAGCGCCGCGTTCCACTACGAGAAAGCGCTCTCGCTCGTGGAGGCGTCGCGCGCGGAGATCGGCGGGGCCGAAATGCGGACCGGGTTCCTCTCCGGCGAGAGCCGGTTGTTCTACGAGGAAGTGGCGCGTTACTACATATCGCTGGGCGGAAGCGGGAAGCGCGGTGCGTGGTCCCGCCGGGCCTTCGAGACGATCGAGAGGGCGAAAGCGCGCGGACTTCTGGAACTCCTCGATCGCGTGGTATCCCTCGAGCCGTCGCCGGACGAGGATGCACTCGTCGACTCGCTGTACCAGGTGACCGGAGAGTCGCCGGAGAGCAAGGAGGCGAGACGCCGAATCGAAAAACGCTACCTCGATACGAGGGACAAACGTTTTGTGGCCGCGGTCGGCCGTCTCGATCCGCGGGGCGGCGTCGTCACGCTCGATGAGATTCGCAAACAGCTCCCCCGAAGAACGGCCCTTCTCGAGTACGCGCTCGGAGACACGTGTTCGCTGCTTTGGGTTGTGGACCGGGATGGGTTCGACGCATTCGTCCTGCCGAACCGGGGCGCGCTCCGCGTGGACGTGGAGCGTTTCCGCGACGCCGTGCGAAAACCGGGCGCGGGGGATGCCGTGCTTCGTGAAACCGCGGCGAGTCTCTACGATGCGCTCGTTCGGCCGGGGGCGAGGCGTCTCGCGAAGGCTGAACGGCTCGTCATCGTCCCCGACGGATTTCTCTTCGAACTCCCGTTCGAAGCGCTGCTCACGCAAAAACCGTCTTCGGAAGCCGGCTGGAGGGATCTGCCGTATCTAGCGCGGTCACTGGAGACCGTGTATTCCCCGTCGGCTTCCATCTTCTACAAAATGACCAAGGGACGAGAGAGTGGGAGGAATGGGCTCGAGCTCGTCGCCTTCGGAGATCCGGATTTCTCTCTGTTCACTCGAGGTCCCGCTGTGGGTCTCCCGAGTCTGCCGTACTCGCGTTCGGAGGTGGAGCGCATCGGGGCGTTTCTCGGCGACGCGAAGAAGCGGGTTTTTCTCGGCGCGGAGGCGAGCGAGTCTCATCTCAAATCGACGCTGCGCTCCGGACGCGCCCCGCGGATCCTCCATTTCGCCACGCACGGTCTCGTCGATCGCGCCGAGCCCGAGGCGTCGAGCGTCGTGCTCGCACCCGACACGAGCGCGGGGGAGGACGGATACCTCCACCCTCTTGAGGTTCTCTCGCTGCCGCTCGACGCCGGTGTCGTCGTTCTCTCCGCGTGCGAATCCGCGCAAGGACAGATAGGCCGCGGCGAGGGCGTCGTGGGCCTGAGCCGCGCGTTCATCGCATCGGGCGCGCGGGGCGTCGTCGCGAGCCTCTGGGCGGTTTCCGACGAGTCCACATCGGAACTCATGACTGCGTTCTACGCGGAGATGCTCGTCAGGAAACGCCCCGCAGCGGAGGCATTGAAGACAGCGCGTCTCTCGCTCATCGAGAACCCGGAACGGGCCCACCCCTTCTATTGGTCTCCCTTCGTCGTCATCGGAACGGTGAAGGCTCCCTGGTGATATTCGGTGTCGGAACCAAGTGAACGCCCCCTGGTGATATTCGATAACCGACATCCCGCGGTGGATGCCGGGCAGCGGACCGCCGGCTGCCTGGTCCAGCCCGGGTGTCGGCT
>CAZYCB010000344.1:0-2148 GCA_964645735.1 uncultured bacterium
CAGCCGCACCGATCCCGCCTGCCGCAGCGAGAAGCCGATCTCCAGCGCGTCGCCGGCGACACACGGGGACTGGACGCGGAGATCCAGCCGCCCGCCCAAGGCGCCCGATCGTGAATCGACAGCCGAGGCCATTGTGCAGCCTTGCGGGAACGCCCCGATGAGGCCGCAGTCGTTGTTCTCGGGGAGGCACGGAGAAGCCGAGGAGATCTCGAAGTCGCCTTGGTCGGGGCCGCAGAAGAGCGGGTCGAGGCAGATGTTTCCGTTGGTCCCGTATTGGCCTTCCAAACAGCCTGTCCAGTCGCCGCTCTGATTGCCGTAGATGTCGCAACAGGCGACTGTGGGCTTGGCATTCTCGGAGAAGACCGCCTCGCCTCCGCGGCTGTCGGCGATGATGGTTCTCTTGAGATCGATGGAAATTTCCCCTTGGAAGAAGATTCCGGCGCCCTGGTTTGCCGAATTCCCGTCGAGAGTGCAGTTGACCAGAGAGACTGACAATGGCGATTGTTGCTCATTAGGGTGCAACTGGAGATACATTGCACCCCCGCGGAATGAGGAGTTCTTGTGGAAGGTGCAGAGGCTAAATTGGTGCGAACCCGCTCCCCAGAACCAGAAACGGCCGATACCGACGGCGCCGCCATCTGCGCCGGAGTTGCCGACGAATCGACAACCCAGCAGAGTCGATGTCGTGCCCTCGCCATCGATCTGCAATGCTCCGGCCCGAGAAGATGAGTTGCCTTGGAATTCGCAATCGATAAAAAACAGCGACGAGCCGAAGTCGCTGTGGTCCCAAACGGCGCCACCACCCGATGACATTTCGGATCCATTTTCCGAGAAGTCGCAGTACTTGAGCGTGAGGGGCGAATCGATGTTGACCACTCCGCCGCCTCTGTTCGACACGAACGTACAGTGTCGTAGTTCAGCGTATGCCTCGCTCGATCGTAGACCCCATAGCCCATTGTCCGAAAAATTGCACTCTTGGGATTCGATTCGGTCCCAACGGAGGCGAAGTCCGTACTGGGAATTGCCGGAGAACGTGCAATTGGCGATCGTGTTTCCTCCGTCCAGCAGATAGGCGCCATTCTCCCGTTGGCCGGAAAAAACACAGCTTGTGAGGTCTGCGGAGGCGGAATAGGTCTCGAGTCCAGAAGCCGAGTTGTTTTCGAAGAGACAACCCGATAGAGTGACCCGCGCGCCCTCGAGAACTAGACCGCTGCCCACGTTATCAGCGAACAAACACCTCGTGAATACCTCTGGTTTCTTGTTGCTATTGTCGTCGATGTACACTTTTACTCCATCGCCGATGTTCTTGAGAAAACTGCAGTCCTCGAATGTGGGCATGTACCCGGAGACGTATGCTCCGCCGCCGGCGGAACTGCTGACAAAATCGCACTTCGGGAACGAGGGGCCAACAGGCGAAAGGGGATCGCCTTCGCAAAGAACCGCTCCGCCAATGGAGCGAGACTCCACGTGGCTCCTCAGTCCCTGTACCGGTGACGCACTGTTGCCCAGCAACTGGAGGAGACGCGGAAGCAGGCCTTTTGGGGTAGCGCCCGAGCGACGAGCGGCGTCAATTTGTGACATTGCCGTGGAAAGCGGAATGACGATGGTGAGCGTCGCGCTCTCATCCTCGGCGGCATCCGGATCGAAGGAGCCACCGCTCTGCGGCCCGTCGCGCGTACGGAAAGGGTCCGACAGGATGTCCTTCCTCCCGCCGACTGGCCGTGAGCCACGCTCCGGGCGGTTCAACAGCCTCCGCAGAAGTTCCTCATCGGCTTCCAGCACGAGGACCTCAGTCAAGGGCGCGTAACCGCTCCTGACGGTTATTCCACGGAGAACCGAGTTCTCGTCCTCGCCCGTGTGGAAGTGGAAGCCGCGATGGGGCGCCGCCTCCGATCCCTGGCAATCGATGATGCAGAAGTGGGGGTCTCCGTCCTCGGAACGAACCGTTATGGCCTTGCCGTGGTAGTCGATGTCGCGGTTGCCCTCACCCCGATAGACCCCATTCGCCAGCAGCACGGTGTCACCGTCACGAGCCGAGTCGATTCCTGCCTGGATCGTGGGTGCATCCCCCGATCCGTTGGACCTGACATGCCAAGTGGCGGCGGTTGCGCCCACAGCACAAAGGCATGCGACACATGCAGACGCCGT
>CAZYCB010000345.1:0-3407 GCA_964645735.1 uncultured bacterium
CGGTGAAGGTGAACGAACGAAACGTGAGGAAATACCTGGGGATCGAAGAGTATACCGGTGAGATCGCACTCAAGCGCCCTGCGGTGGGCGTTGCGACGGGGATGGCGAAGACGATGGCGGGCGGGGAGATCCTCTTCATCGAGGCGCTGAAAATGAGGGGACGGGGCGGAATGAAGCTCACCGGCCAGCTCGGAGACGTGATGAAGGAGAGCGCGGAGGCTGCGGTGAGTTTCGTCCGTGCCCACTACCTCGCCAGATCCGCCGAAGCGGACTTCTTCGAGAAGTATGACATTCACATCCACGTTCCGGCCGGCGCGGTTCCGAAAGACGGACCCAGCGCGGGCGTGGCGATCGCCGCCACCATCGCGTCGCTCCTGTTCGACAAGCCGCTCCGGAACGATTACGCGATGACCGGCGAGATCACTTTGACGGGCAAGGTGCTCCCCATCGGAGGGCTGAAGGACAAGGTTATCGCCGCCCACAGGGCGGGGATACGGACGATCATCTTCCCGAAGGGCAACCTGAGGGAACTCGAGCAGATACCGAAGACGATCAAGAAGGACCTCAAGTTCGTGGCGATCGCCAAGGCAGACGAGGCGATCGAGAAGACGATCCTGTGGGAGTAGTTGGCTTCCTACTTGCATAACGCCGCTGGCTAGGCTTTAAGTGGAGAAAACATGGGCGTCGCTTCGTTACTCCCAAAAACCGATACGATGCTGGAAATCCTGGCGCCGATTTTCGGCCGGATAGCGCGGAACGACGCGTTCTCGCTGCCCCGCGACATCGGCAACGACTCGCGTGTGCTCGTGATCGATTCGGGAGATCTGACGGAGATCCTCTTTTTCGCGCCGATACTCACTCAGCTCAAAGAGAAGTACCCGGACATACGCGTGACGTTCCTCGTGAGAGAGGGGAACAGCGAACTCGTGCGATCGCTGAGCCCCGTGAGCGAGATGATCAGCTACGAGCCCGATCATCTGTCCCTCTCTTCGACGACCTACTTTTCCCTTCTCAAGCGGATCCGGTCGCGGAAGTTCAGCGTCGTCTTTCTCCTCGGTTCCGAGTTCAGCTTCCCGCGATCGCTTCTCGCGCTCCTCGCCAGGGCGCGGGTGCGGATCGGCTACTCCGGCGAACACAGCTTCCCGTTTGTGAACTGCGAGATCCGTGTGAATACCCCGTCGCTCTACGAGGGGGTCAAGTGCCGCGGTTTCCTCACCGCGATGGGCTTGAGCGGCCAGGAGTCGCTCCCCGCGTGGACGCTCCCGGAGCAGGACGTCCGGTGGGCGAAGCAGCTCGTCCATTTCCGCAAACCGGACAAAGCGATGAAGCTCATCGCCGTCGACCCGGGCATGGGGAAAGGGCAGCACCGTCTGGTCGACGAGTCGCTCACGTATCTCGTCAGCCAGGTGTGCCGGAGGCTGCCGAGCAAGGTGATGGTCCTCTCCAATAATCTCGACGCCAAGCGTCTCGATCTCTTCAAGATGAAACTCCGCGGAGATCTCGTCGATCTCGAACCCAAGAACGCCAAGGAGGAGATCGCTCTCCTCTCGTGTGCGGATCTCCTGCTGGCGGGAAACACGGATTACTTTCACTTCGCCGTGAACATGCGGATTCCGACGATCGGACTCTTCACGCGCCACGATACGGACAACTGGCTCCCCAAAGGGACCCCGTGGGTACAGATACTCCAAGGGGTTACGGGACAGCGTCTGTCGCTCGAGGAGTTCAACTCAAAAATCGATACCCTCCTCCATTTCACCGGTGTAGAATAGCCCGACAAACTCGACGTTTTCGAACGGGACAACGCGATGGAATCGTATTTGCGTTTGTTGAAATACGTACTGCCGTACTGGCGGCGCCTGCTGCTGCTCTTCGTAACGGTGATCCTCTACGCGTCGCTTAGCGGCGTGTCGTTGACGCTCGTCCAACCGTTTCTCAAAATCGTGCTCTACGGCGACAAGGCGGTGTCCGGCGAGCGGCCCGTCGCCGAGGCGCCGGCGACTTCAGCGCAGGGGATACCGCTCCCCGAAACCGTAGAAAGAATCAAGACGGGCGCCCAGGAGTGGTTCGAGGGAAGGATATACGCCGGGGATGCGCGGGCGCGCCTGCTCCGTCTCTGCATGATCCTCATAGTGCTCTTTTTCGTCAAAAACATCTTCGGCTACCTTCAGACGTATCTCACCGTGTTTCTGGAGCAGAGGGTGCTCCTGCGCATACGCAACGATGCCTACGGTCATCTTCAGATTCTTCCGCTCTCGTTCTTCGAGAGGGAGAAGACGGGACACGTGATATCGAGATTGACGAACGACGTTTCCATGCTCCAGGGCGCCGTTATCGGAGTGGCGGCGAGCGTCATCCGGAACGGACTCATGACGCTGATCGGTGTCGCGGTCGTTCTCGCGGTGAGCTGGAAGCTCTCCGTGCTCACGTTCACGATCATCCCGATGAACCTCGTCCTCATCGAGTGGATCGGTCGCAAGCTCAAAAAGCGGAGCTACAGGACGCAGGAGGGGATGGCGGAGATGACCGCCGTGCTCGACGAAAGCATTTCCGGAATGAGAGTGGTCAAGGCGTTCAACATGGGGGAATACGAAAAGCGCCGCTTCGGCCGGTTCAACCTCGGATACACGCGGCAGTACTTGAAGTTGAAGCTGCTCGGCGCCGTCGCGTCGCCGGTGTCCGAGTTCTTGGGGACCATCTCGATCGTTGCCATTCTGTTTTACGGCGGCAACCTCGTGCTCTCTCATGCGCTCACCCCGGAAAACCTCGTTCTCTTCATCGGCGCGATGATCTGGGTGGTTACGCCGGTGAAGAATCTGGCGAAGCTCAACACATCGATACAGGAGAGTCTCGCCTGCGCCGATCGGGTGTTCGGCCTCATGGACCTCGCCCCGGAGCCGGGGGAGTGCCGGGCGAGTTCCGAGAAGGCGCGTTTCGAGGAGAGCATCCGGTTCGAGAGCGTCCACTTCGAGTACATTCCGGGGCGGCCCGTGCTGAGGAACATCAGTCTTTCCGTGAGACCGGGAGAGGTCATCGCCCTCGTCGGGCCGAGCGGCGCGGGCAAGACGACTCTCGTCGACCTCATCCCGAGGTTCTACGATCCGACGTCCGGCAGGATTCTCATGGACGGCGTCGACATCGGCGACGTCGACCTGAAATCGCTCAGGGCGCTGATAGGGATGGTCACGCAGGACGTCATTCTCTTCAACGACACGGTGAGGAACAACATCGCCTACGGCTTGCAGGACTGCCCCATCGAGAAGATTATCGAAGCGGCAAGGGCGGCCAACGCTCACGACTTCATCGCGACGCTATCGAACGGGTACGACACGGTGATCGGCGAGAGGGGGAGCCAGCTCTCCGGCGGGCAGCGCCAGCGGATATCGATCGCGCGTGCGGTGCTCAAG
>CAZYCB010000346.1:0-6768 GCA_964645735.1 uncultured bacterium
CAAGCGGAGACGGGGCGCACTCCATCAGTTACACTCTGAGACGCATGGTAAAATGGCAGGATGCGTTGAAGTACTACGAGGATGAACGTCGGCTGAACGCGCGCACCTCTCAACTGTTCTGGTACGATCTAGGGTATACGAATACGTGTCTGCGCCGCTTCGATGAGGCCGAGCAAAACAACAACCAAGCGATCTCACTGGAACCTCAGTCACCTGTGGGATACCTCGGGAAAGCACTCGTGCTGCTGCTCAGAGACGGTGACGTGGATGCGGCGGAGCAGGTGTTTTCAGAGATGTCGCGGCGTGCGAGCCTCGCGGATGCCGCAGAAGCGGAGCTGGGCCAAGGACTCATGTGGACGGGTGAGTACCGGCTCTTTCCAGAAGTCTTCACAAAGGCTTTTGATGCGTTCGAATCGGGGGCCATCGAGCGGTACCGCCGGGAGCAGCCCGCGACAATCGCCACCGCGCACCTTGCCCGCGCGGTTATCTACGGAGCAATAGGGAACGAACGAGCGGCGAGCGCGCGCTACGATTCGGCGAGGGTCTCTTTTGAGCGAATCATCCGATCGAATCCGCAATCGGCCTATATTTCCGTATACCACGGCAACCTGGGTCGTGCGTACGCCGGACTCGGCCGCTGTGAAGAGGCGGTGCGCGAAGCGGAAGAAGCCGTCCGCATGATGCCGATCTCCCGGGACGCCGTTGTGGGGCACGAACTGGTCCTGAGTCTCGCGGAAATCTACATGATGTGCGGTGAGTACGAAAAGGCCATCGATCAGCTCGAGACGCTGTTGTCCGTGCCATCGGTGATGTCAGCGGGCATGCTCCGCGTCGACCCGATATGGGATCCGATCCGGAGTAATCCGAGATTTCGCCGGCTGGCGGAAGGAAAATAGCCGCGATGGGCATGATCGGTCAGACCATCTCTCACTACAAGATTCTCTCCAAGCTCGGCGAGGGAGGGATGGGGGTGGTGTACAAGGCCGAGGACACGAAGCTCCAGCGTTTTGTCGCCCTCAAGTTTCTTCCCGCCTCGGTGAGTGACGACCAGTCGCGAAAACGATTCGTCCACGAAGCGCAAGCGGCATCCTCGCTCGAACACCCGAACATCTGTTCGATCCACGAAATCGACGAGACCCCGGACGGCCGGATGTTCATCGTGATGCCGTGCTACGAGGGCGAATCTCTTGCCGCGAAGATCGAGCGTGGGCCTATGAAGCTCGAGGAAGCCGCGGCGACGGCGATCCAGGTGGCGTCGGGATTGTCGAAAGCGCATGAAAAGGGGATCATCCACCGCGACATCAAGCCAGGCAACATTTTCATTACCAGCGACGGGCTGGCAAAAATCGTCGACTTTGGACTGGCGAAGCTCTCCACCCAGACGAAGCTCACACGAACCGGGATGACGACCGGGACGGTGGCGTACATGTCTCCCGAGCAAGCACGGGGGGACGAGGTCGATTCCCGCACGGATATCTGGTCGCTGGGGGTCGCACTCTACGAGATGGTGACGGGACGTGTGCCGTTCCGCGGGGAGCACGAGCCGGCGGTGGTGTACTCGATCATGAATGAGGAGCCGGAGCCGGTGACCGCGGTGCGGACGGGCGTGCCGATGGAGCTCGAAAGAATCATCCGCAAATGCATGGTCAAAGACCCCGATGAACGCTACCAGCATGCGGATGAAGTCGTGGCGGATTTGCGCTGCATGGAAAAAACGCTGGGCGCTCCGACATCGAAGCGCCCGAAGGAGAGCCGAAACGGCCTACGCCCACGGCGCGGAAATCCGTGGCTGTGGATTACCGCCCTCGCCGTTGTGGCCGTGGTTGCGGCCGGAGTTCTCTCCCGCTATCGAGCGCCCTCGCGTGTCGCTCGGGTTTCCGAGAGAAAGATGCTCGCCGTTCTGCCTTTCGTGAATTTGGGTTCTCCCGATGAAGAGTATTTCGCAGCCGGTATCACAGAAGAAATCACGAGCCGTCTCGCGACCATCCGAGAACTCGGTGTCATTTCCCGCACGAGCGCCGTTCATTATGCGGGGACGAACAAAACGATCAGGCAAATCGGGGACGAGCTGGGTGTGCAGTACATCCTCGAAGGGACCGTGCGTTGGGCCCGTGCCCCGGAGGGAACGAGCAGGGTGCGGATAACGCCCCAGTTGATCCGTGTCTCCGACGACACGCACCTCTGGTCGGAACCCTACGACCGCGTGGTTCAGGACATCTTCGAGATTCAATCGGACATCGCGCAAAACGTGGTCGAGCACCTGGGGTTGACGCTCCTGGAAAAGGGTCACCCTGCGGTCGCGGCGCCGCCGACAGATAATCTCGATGCGTATCAGGCATACTTGCGGGGGGAATATTACGCTGCTCAGCCTCATTTCGTGGCCAGCAATTGGAAGCAAGCGGCGGAGAACTACGAGCAGGCGGTGGAGTTCGATCCCCATTTCGCTCTGGCGTACGCCAAGCTCTCGGTCGCGCACGCCCGGCTATACTATTACCGATATGACATGTCCGAGGGTCGCCGAAACAACGCGAAGAGAGCCATCGATACCGCTGTCGGACTCTCGCCAGCGGCTCCAGAGATCCATCTTGCCTTGGGCTACTTTCGCTTTTTCGTCGATGGGGACGTCGAGCGGGCTCTCGCGGAATTCGATATCGCAGGCCGGGACCTCCCCGACGACGCCGACGTCTTGGTAGCCAAAGGCGTTGCAATTCGACGGCAGGGCCGGTGGGTCGAGGCGCTGGATCATCTGAAGAGAGCCTGCAAGCTCGACCCTCGTAACGGATCGCTTTATGAGACCCTGGCCGAGACCTTGTGGTGGTACCGACGCTATCCGGAAGCGCTCGAAGCGGCCGACAGAGCTATTGCCCTGGCGCCCGACCAGATGTGGCCCTACCTGGACAAGGCTTTCAACTACTGGAGCTGGAAAGGGAAAAGCGCGTTGAAGGAATCGCGCGCGGCGCTCACGGCTATGGGGGCCGGTGAAGATCCTGATTGGGTAACGTGGGCCTGGTTTCACCAGGCGGCACCCGAAGGCAACTATCAAGAGGCACTCGGGTACCTGGCGTCTTTTCCAAACGAGTGGATTCGAATCAAGATCTTCGCTTGCCCCAAGGCTCTGCTCTCCGCCCAGATCCACGAGCTCACGGGTGATACGGAGCGCGCGAAGAGTGAGTACGAAAACGCAAAGGACCTTCTCGAAAAAGAGGTTCGGACACATCCCGACGATCCCCGGTACCATAGCTCGCTCGGCATCGCGTGCGCGGCCCTCGGCCAGAGGGAAGAAGCCGTTCGCGAAGGAAAACGTGCGGTCGATCTCCTGCCCATGTCGAAGGATGCCGTTTACGGAATACCGTACGTGATCGATGTCGCACACATCTATACGATTTTGGGCGACGATGATGCCGCCCTGGCCGAGATCGAACGCCTGTTGTCGCAGCCCACTTGGATGTCGCCCGCGTGGCTCGAAATGGATTGCAGATGGAACCGGCTGAAGGGCAATCCGAAATTCCAGCAGTTGCTCGAGAAGTACTCGAGAGCAACGTCTCAATGATCGGGCGGAGGATCTCCCGATAAGAGATCCTCTGCATTTTCGCCGGACAAGGAGGTCGCTCCATGAATAAAATCACCGCGCTCACGATCCTGGTGTTCGCATTTCTCCTTGTTTCCGTCTCCGCTGCACAGCGCCGTCCCCAGAGCCCCCCGAAAGTCCCCGGTCGGCAGCAAACCAAGCCGCTGCCGGAAGAAATGACGCTTCTGCGAGATTTGCGGAAAGAAGTCAAGGGGCGCCTGTTCCTGGAGCAGGTCCAGAAGCAGCACCCGAATCTCGACCCCGAGGACGTCAAGCGTCAGTTCGACATTCGATTGGACAACAAGTTCAAGGATCAGACCATGAACGATCTCCTGGCGCTCTTTCGACAGATGAACGAACGGATCGCGGAGTTTCCCGTACTGGCGTACGACTACTCGTTTTCTACCATGAAAGACATCTGCACCGGGGTAACGGACACCGGCGAGGATTCGGGGCTGCCGTGCGTGACGGACTCCCAGGCGATCGACGCCTCGAAGGCCGTTGCCGCGATCGTGTTCAACGACGCCATCACGGAGAGCGGAGGCCAGTGGACGCTCGTGACTCACGCGCTCACGAGCACGGACACGAGCTTCGGAGAACTGTGCGAGGGGGAGCCGTTCCGCAACGAGCCGAGCACGAACATCAAAGGAACGGGATTCCTCGTGGCGGATGACGTTATCGCGACGGCGGGACACGTCATCGACCGGGACGATTTCCTCGAGGCGGTGGTATTCGTGTTCGACTACGTCACCGAGAGCTACGGGAAAGCGAAGACGAACTTCGACTCGACCGAAGTCTACAAAGGCGAAGAAATCATGGCGCACCGGATCGGCGACGCCGATTGGGCGCTCATACGTCTCGAGCGTCCGGTCGTCGGACGTTCGCCTCTGAAGTGCCGTGCGGAAGGCAAGGTGGAGGCGGGCGCGCCGGTGTACATGCTCGGATATCCCGACGGCATGCCGCAAAAATACTCGGGTGTGGCCCAGGTCGAATGGAACGAGGCGTGCTGCTATTTTCTCGCGAAGCTCGACGCACGTCCGGGAAACTCCGGCTCGCCGGTGATCAATGCCGATCTCGGCATCGTCGAGGGCATTTTCGTTCACGACAAGCCGGCTTACGAGCTGGTGTGCGACTGCCTCCGCACCGCGCTCGACGACGAAACCGGCGGATCTCCAGGAGCTGACGTTGTCCGCACGACGGAGTTTGCCGGTTTTCTCCAGAACCCGCAGTCCGTCCTCGTGCAGTGCCGCCTCGCCACGGGACGAATCGCTTCGGTCACCGTCGGAAACGATACGACGCCGCATTGCCTCATGGCGAACACGAGCGAGCTCGTGCCCTGGTCCGACCTGGGGTTCTATCTGACCGTGAACATGGAATGCGAACTCAGGTACGACCCCGAACCGGGATCAATCTGGGAAATCGTGGAACCCGGTGAAGGGCACCTGAAAATGCAGAAGGTGTGCTTTCCATGATCGGTAAGACTTTTTCCCACTACCGGATCGTCGAGCGCATCGGCGCGGGCGGCATGGGTCAGGTGTACAAGGCCGAAGATCTCGAACTGTCGCGGGTGGTCGCGCTCAAGTTCCTCTCGCGCGAAATGACGCAGAACAAAACGTTCGCGAAGCGGTTCATGAGAGAAGCCCAAGCGGCTTCCGCGCTCGATCATCCCAACGTATGCACGATCCATGAAATCCGACAGACCAACGACGGCCGCATGTTTATCGCGATGGCGTACTACGAGGGAGGAACCCTTCAGGAGCGGCTCTCCGGCGGGCCGCTCTCTATCGAGGAATCGGTAGCGTGGGCTCTCGCCGCGGCGGACGGCCTCGACCATGCGCATCGAAAAGGCATTATTCACCGGGATATCAAACCGGGGAATATCATGGTGACGAACGACGGAGTCGTCAAGATTCTGGACTTCGGTCTCGCGAAACTCACTGGGCGCTCGAAGGTGACGACGAGCAGCAAAACCACCATGGGGACGCTCTCCTACATGTCCCCCGAACAGACGCAGGGCAAGACGATCGACGCCCGGAGCGACACTTTCTCCCTGGGTGTCACCTTCTACGAGATGGTGACGGGCGAGAGCCCGTTTCTCGCCGACAACGAGGCCGCCGTCGTTTACAAAATCTTGAACGTCGATCCGAAACCGATGAGGGAAATTCGATCGGGAGTCTCCGAGAAGCTCGAGCGGATCGTTTGCAGAGCGATGGCGAAGAAACCTGCGGACCGTTACCAGAGCATCGGTGAAATGCGCGACGATCTGCTCGAGGTGCTCCGGAAGATCGCGCCGAGCCGGGCTCTGCGCTTCGAGTCGTTGAGGAAAACCAGCGTCCGCCGCGCTCGGCGAAACGTTCGTCTCGCGCTCGTCGCCGGTCTACTCGGAGCCGCGGTCATCGCCGCGGCGCTGAACCATGACCGTATCCGTGGTCTCTTCGGCGCCGGGGGGCCGGGAGAAACCGGCGGTGTGGCCGTTCTGCCGCTGAAAGCCGAGACGGCCAGCCCCAAAGGCGTCTTGATCTCGAAGGGCCTGGAGGTCGAACTCACGGACAGGGTGAAACGCGTCGCCCGGTTCGACCCTGAGCTCTGGGTCACACCTCGCGAAAAAGTGTCAGCCGCCGCAATTTCGGAGCCGGCGCAAGCGAGGGGTGTTCTCGGGGTCGACGCGATTCTCGCCGGAGTTGTGGAAGATGCGCCTGGCGGCTTCACGCTCGAGCTTACCCTGTCGAACGCGAAGACGATGCGCCGGATCGATGCGATCGAACTCTCGATGGCCCGTGACGGATGGCACGCGGATCTCGACGGATGGATCGCCCGCGCGCTCGATGTCAAACTCGAGAGCGCCGAGGCTGATTTTCTTTCACGACGAGAGCCGGCTTCTTTCCGCGCGCTCGAGGATGTCCTCGTGGCTCTCGGGTTTCTCTCGTCATCGGGAGAATCCGCAGCGGACTCGGCCGTCGCAGCGTTCGATCGGGCGATAATGGAGGATTCTCTATTCGTCGAGGCGCACGTCTATCGGGCATCGGCGCTCCTCCAGAAGTACACAGCCGCTCGAGACAGCGTCTGGGCGGGAGAGGCCCTCGGGTCCTGTCGGCGCGCACTGCGTATGGACAGCACCTGTGCCGAAGCCCGCGAACTCTCCGGTCGGATCCACTCGGCCACAGGCGACAACGACCGGGCCATCGCGGATTATCATGAGG
>CAZYCB010000347.1:0-3475 GCA_964645735.1 uncultured bacterium
GTCGTAGTTCAGTTGGTTAGAACGCCTGCCTGTCACGCAGGAGGTCGCGAGTTCGAGTCTCGTCGGCCCCGCCATATAATTTAATGCCCTGCAACGGGTTGCGTTGCAGGGCATTTTCGTTGGAAAAGGAGGCGACACAGATGAGATTCACGTTCGCGTGGGTCCTTGGAGCGCTCTTGTTCGCCGCGCCGTTGGCGGCCGAGAGCCCGTTCGAGAAGGACGCGATCAAGACTTCGGCGGGCGTTCTCGAAATCACATTCGTCGGTCACGGGACGCTCATCCTGGACTTCGGCGGAAAGGTCATTCATGTCGATCCTTTCGGCCAGCTGGCCGACTACTCCAAGATGCCGAAAGCGGATATCGTTCTCCTGACTCACCATCACAGCGATCATATGGATGCCATGGCGCTCGAGCGGATTCGCGCGGAAAAAACCATCGTCATTCTGACGGAGAAATGCGCGGAAGAGGTCAAAGGCGGCACGGTCATGAAGAAGGGAGACCGCCGGACGGTCTCCGGCGTCGACGTCGAAGCGGTGCCCGCGTACAACCTCGTTCACAAACGCGAAGGCGGGCAGCCGTTCCATCCCAAAGGCGAGGGAAACGGCTATGTGCTGACGTTCGGGGACACTCGCGTGTACATTGCAGGCGACACGGAGAATATTCCCGAGATGAAGGCGTTGAAGAAAATCGACTATGCGTTCTTGCCGATGAACCTTCCGTACACGATGACGCCCGAAATGGTGGCCGACGCCGTCGCCGCCTTCAAGCCGAAGGTCCTGTACCCGTACCACTACGGGGATACGGATACGGGGAAGCTGGTCGAATTGCTCGAGGGCAACGGGGACACGGAGGTGCGTATCCGCAAGATGAAGTGACGGGGGGCGTCGTGAACGAGTCGCACTCTCGGGTCTATTTCAAAAGGACGATTTTCGCCGCGTGCCTGGCCTTCGACGTCTCCGCCTGCACGAAATACACCCCGCTGGCGAGAGCGATGCCGGCTTCATCGACTCCATTCCAACGGAGGATATTGCCTCCCCTGGGGAGCGGCCCATCCCACAGTGTCGCGACGAAACGGCCTTCGACATCGAAGATCGTGACGAGAGCGCGGGTCGCCTGATCCGTGTCGACGACGATCGTCACGGTCGAGTTGAAAGGATTGGGAAAAGTCCGCAATCTCAGAGACCCGGACGCCTCCGGGCTCCCCGAGAGATCGGGAACGAGAAACCCTCCGTCGTTGAACACCGGGACGATCGACTCGCCGCAAAAGACCTCTCCGCCCTCCGGCTGATAAAACGCGAAGGCCGCACTCCGCCGGTCGATGCGAACAGTGTCCGCCCACACGGCGAGGTTCACCTTTCCGTCGGCAATTCGCGCGTACGGAATGTTTCCATAGTCGAAACGGCTCACGTCGTTTGCGAATAGCCCAGCGATCTTGCCATCGGCGGTTCGAACGACCGCCAAGCGGGCGTCGGTAGTGACAGGGGTGTCGTTCCCGCGCCCGTCATCGACAGTGAAGCTCACCTCTTGCCCGGAGCGGTTGAATACTACCGCGTCGCTCACGCCATCGGGCCATACGACACGTGCCGTCCCGCCCCATGAATGACTGCCGTGATCGACCGCTGAGTGTCGTGCCGGATACGCATCGGGAAGCAACAGACAGCAGAACTGGGGATTCACGCGTTCCACGGCGAGAGAGATGACGGTTGTGTTCGGGTCCTCGTTGCCGTTATCGAACGGAGTCTGTGCGGCATCGAGCGAGTCGAACGGCGGACTCAGCACCAGCAGGTCCATCGATCCGTTCCCGCCCTGCACCCGGACGGGATTGGCGGAAAGGTCGATCCGGTTCTCCTCCCGCACATGAAGCCGCCAGGTGTAGACGTGCGTGGCAGCGTCCTTTCGCATGTCATCGGCGATGATGAAGTACGGGGGTAAGGACCGTTCGTGGACGACAATCACGCGCCGGTGTGCGAACTCGACGGGGTTGCCCCCGTCGTAGCCATTCGACCAATCGTTATCTGGAAACGGATACCCCGGCCGATTGAACTCGCTGTACGTCGTGTACGCGGCCGTCGCATCTCCGAGCAAGTAGTCGACGAAGGGGCTGAGGAGGTATTCCCGGATTGCGCCGTCGGTGCCAAACGACGCATCGGCGTTGTGCTGCCCCAAGCCGTCGATGAACACGAGGTTGTGTCCTTCGCTGTCCTTCGCCGGGCGGCCGAACCCGTTGTCCGCCGCGAATACCGTGCCGTATCCGTCCAGAGTGAAATCGTTCTGGTCCTCCTGTGCGTGGCCTCCTCTGAACTTGCCCGAGTGGAAGCTGAAAACCACGTCATCCGAAGCATCGCCTTCGGGCCACCCGGTCCGGAAATAGTAAAGCCCCTGCTGGAGCCAGAGACAGTGTTCGGGGAGGACGTCGCGGGGGTTCTGCGGGGAGAGGTTCCGGTGCCACAGGACCGTGGCGGTCTTGTCCGCGAGGATTCCCGAATCGTGGCCGTACTCGGGCCCGAGGAAACGCTCCCAGAGCCACGCCGAAAGCCCGCTGTCCCAGGCGGTTTCGGCCCAGTCGAAGTAGGTGTGATGGCGCGAGAAGGGATAGTTGAGATACGCGGTGTCGTTCACGTTGTTGACGGCGGCCCCGCCGATGGGAAGGGTCGAGAACGCAATCCATTTCTCCAGGTTGCGAATCTTGTCGAGGGTCGCGTAGTCGAAATGGTCGTAGAGGCGCTTTCGTGCCCAGAAATAGTGCGCGAGGTTGCGGAAGCTCCATCCGGCATACATCGCGCCTTCGTGGTACGACCCGCGCGGGTCGAGAAGGGCCTCGTGCCATGCGGTGACGTAGTCATCCGCCCTGGTGATCGCGTCGCGCACCCTGTCGGCGGGCAGTTCGTTTTCGAGACAGATGGCGGCGAGCCCGAGGGCGGAGCCGATCACCGCGCTGATGTTGCTGACGTATGGACTGTACAGCCAACGCCGATAGTGGAAAGCGGACAGGGTCGTGTCGATGTAGGCGACGATCTCGTTGCGCACGTACGTCCTCAGCGTCTCCGGTGCATCGGCGAAGAACATGTCGTAACCGAATGCGAGCGCCCGCATTCGAAGCGGCGAGTAGAACACGTTGTCGTCGGGGTCGTAGGTGTCAGCGATGTAGAGCGTCATGTGTCTTCCGAAGTCCACGGCAGCCTGGTCGGTCGGTGTCTCGAGGTACGCGGCGACGCCGAGGTTGGGCATGATGTCGATGCCGAACGTGTCTTCGAAGAGCTGTTCTTCCGTCTTTGTCGGATAAACGGCCTTCACGATCTCGCGCAGGCCGCGGTACGCCGCGTCGTCGCGGCCGCCGTCGCGGACCTTCTGCGCCAGGACGGGAAGCTCCGGCGATGTGAAGAGCAGCCGAGGGTGGTTCGCGATGTAGACCGAGTCGGCGGTCGCGGCGGGCAGACGGCCTGGGGTCGTTGGTGGAAATGCGGATGCCGCCGAT
>CAZYCB010000348.1:0-3053 GCA_964645735.1 uncultured bacterium
TGAACGGATTGGGATAGTTCTGGTAGAGCGCCGCCTGCGTCGGAAGGTCGAGGAGACTGGAAGCCTCCTCCTCGACGAAAGACTCCGTTCCCACGATCAGACGGAAGCGCGCTTCTTGCTGGGTTGTGGCATAATCGTGCGCGCCGAGATAGAAGGAATATTCTCCCCCGCGCTCATCGAGGACGATCTGGCGGTCGAGCGTGCGGTCTACAAAAACCGTCTTCGCATCGGCCGGCACGCCTGTGATGCTCTCGATGAAGATCGTGACCGCATCGCCCACCGGCTCTTTAAAGAAGCTCTTCTCCACATCGAAGGCCCACACCTCGCCCCAGTCGCCCGAACCCGTCGGCTCTGGACGGATATCGGCTGAGAGCCGGTAGCACCGCTCGCCTTCCTCTTGAGCGACGAAGTAGAGTGAAATCCCCTGCCCCGGTGCAGAGGGAGGTTTCATGCGGTCAAAACGATCGAGGACTCGCGTGGCCTGGGGCGCCGTGCCGGCGTACGCAAGCGCATCCTCGCGATCACCGGAGGCCACGCGGCATTGCAGACGAAGACCCGATCCTTGCGCGGCCACGACTGCCGGAGTCGAATGTGCGCTGGCTACCGCTCCTCTTGGCGGAATGTGGAGTGTGATCGCATGGCCCGTGCGATTGTATATCCAATACCCGTCGAAGGGCTCCATCGTGGGAACATCAGGGACATACGCTCCGTCCCAGCGGATCGGCGGGTCCACACTCACACCCAGCACTTCGCTCATGGAAAGCGTGTCCACACGAACCGAATCCCAGCTCACCGGAAAAGCGAACGGAGAGCCAACCATATTCCACCCGTCTGTGAGCTCGATCGCGAAAGGCCCATCCGTGGGAGTCGACAGCCCCGAGACCGGCGCGGTCGAAATCCGATGATCCTTTCTCGAAATGAGCCAGAACGCTCGGCCCGGCTCCGGGCGGAAGCGCTCCGCGAGTGATTGATCGCTAAGCTCCCCGTACGTTCCCGATTCGGCGAGATACACCCACGAGCGCCAGTTCACCGGATCATACGGTCCAAATTCCGGCTGGTCGGAGAGCAACGCCTCGATCGTGCCCGTGAAGTCCTCTTTGAACTCGAGCGGAACACTCATGATGCGGTAGGCAGCGGCTTTTTCGCCGCCTCCATGCGTACGAGGTTCTAGGAGGTCTTGTACGGTGACAGGCAGCGTTCGCGGTTTGAGAGACGGATCCACAGGCGGATCCGAGAGATGCGCCGTCGGCGTACGAACGTCAATCCAGTACTCGATACCCCGGGCGGTGACTATGGTATCGGGGATCGCAGCCGTGGGCAAAGCCTCGGCGATCGCAAGGCTGTCGACCATGAAATCTGCCGCGCCGCCCTCCCGGTAATGAAGCGCACCGTCCATGAAGCCCGACCCAATTGGCAAAATGACCCGGACCCTGATTTCACGGTTCTCCAGGTAGTCCTGCCCGGCCGTAGGAATCGGTTCCGCAGTGACCTGTGTGGGGGATTCGACCGCCTGGGAATAGAACGCACCGGGCGCTCCCGCGGGATCTGTCCCGAAGACGCCGCTATTCTCGACTCTGATGAAATACTCGATGCCTCCTTCTGTGACCGCTTCTCCAGGTATCACTGCGACAAAATCAGATTCAAACGGTGCTAGCGGAATGCTGTCGAGAAATGCCGCGGCTCCAACAGGCCGGTAGTAAAGATACCCCTGTTCGACATTCACTTGCGGTGCTGGCGTCACGACGACGGTTGCCGCCTCGCCGATAGGGATACTATCTGACGCTTTCAGGAGCTTGTTCGACACCTTCAGCTCCCTGATATCGGTGCTGACCATGATCGAATACGACGGGGTTACGGGATCGTTGCTTTCGATCGCTATATATCCCGAAATGTCGGCTTCGGTCCGGGGTTCGAGAAATACGGTTAGCGTCTCCGCCTGCGCCGGATGCAGAATAGACGAAGTCGTTCCGCTAAGCCGCATCTCAGACGACGGCAGTGTGATTGTATTCACCTGAAGATCAGTGGTTCCCGTGCTGGAAAGAATGAGTTCGAGAGAGGTCGTGTCGCCCACCGTTATGGTTGTTTGCGAAAACAAGAGCGAGTCAGCCGAACTTGTAAGCTCAGGGCGTATTGGAACGATGTGGCCGACTGTCTTCAAGTAAGAGGAAGCATGCTGGATGATGCTCACCTTGCGTGGAATTTCAACAGTTCGGAGGCGCAATACAACATTCCGGCGGTCGAACGGGACACGTGTAATGTCCCATTCCAGGGAATCCGTGGCGCCCTCCGGTGTGGCTATGATTGGACCGGTTCTCGATTCTCCTCCCGTCAATTCAACAGGACGCCATACAGGCTCCCCTTCGAATTGATAGTCACCGACAACCCATATCGGATCGGATTCCACATCGTACGCAGTGAATGTTACTCGACAACGATTCTCACCTGAGGCAACGACCGAAGCCTCACGTATAAACGGTCCGTTGTTGGGCGCTTGCTTGGTCAGAGCTAGAAGATCCCCTTTATACGCAGGATTCTTGATGCTGTTATAGAGCGTGGTGCTCTCACCACCATTCCCGCAGACGAGGTCGAGATCTCCATCTCCGTCCACATCCCCCAGGGCCACGCTACGAGTGTAGCTCGCCAAGCCGGAAGACCATATCGGCATGGATGCGAAGGTGCCACCGGTATTCTCATAGAGCGTACTCTGACCAGCATTCCCGCAGACAAGGTCGAGATCTCCATCTCCGTCCACATCCCCCAGGGTCACCCCAAAAGTCTCGTGCGTCTGGCCTGAAGACCACATCGGCATGGATGCGAAGGTGCCACCGGTGTTTTCATAGAGCGTGGTGCTCTGACCAGTATTCCCGCAGATGAGGTCGAGATCGCCGTCTCCGTCCACATCCCCCAGGGCCACGCCATAAGTCCTGTTCGCCTGGCCTGAAGACCATATGGGCATGGATGCGAAGGTGCCGCCGGTGTTCTCATAGAGCGTACTCTGGCCATCATTCCCACAGACGATGTCGAGATCTCCATCCCCGTCCACATCCCCCAGG
>CAZYCB010000349.1:0-1593 GCA_964645735.1 uncultured bacterium
GCGGCTCCAGGCCGGGCAGTTCGGAAAGGGGCGTCTCGTCCTCGCTGGTCTTCGAGAAAAGCTGCTCCACGATTGCCCGCGATTCGCTCGACGAGAGGAAGTCGCGGTACTGGTCTTCGGTCTTGATGTCGATGTCGAACCCGCAGAGCCGTGACGCGAGCCGCACGTTGTGGCCGGCCTTGCCCAGTGCCAGGTGCTTCTGGTCGTTGTCGATGACGGCAATGACCCCGCCGTCCGACTTCTCCACGATCTCGTGCACCTTCGCCGGTGTCAGCGAGTTCGCGGCCATGATCTTCCGGTCCTCGAACCACTCCACCACGTCGATCTTCTCGCCCTCGAGCTCGCGCACGATCGACTGGATCCTGATCCCCTTCATGCCGACGCAGGCCCCGACGCAGTCAACGTCGTCCCGCTCGCTGGTCACCGCCACCTTGGTGCGCATGCCCGCTTCCCGCACCACCTTCACGATCCGCACCACGCCGTCGTAGATCTCGGGGATCTCCATCTCGAAAAGCTTTTCAATGAAGGTCGGGTGCGCGCGGGAAAGTATGATGCTCGGCCCTTTCGTGTTTTTCTGCACGGCCAGTATGAGCGCCTTGACCCGGTCGCCGATCTTGTAGTGCTCGAGCGGAGACTGCTCGCGCGCGGGGAGGATTCCCTCGGTGCGGCCCAGGTCGATATAGATCGCGTCTTTTGTTTTCCGCTGGAGGAAGCCGTTGATCAGCTCACCCTCCTTGTCGGAGAACTCGTCGTATATGATGTTCTTCTCGGCTTCCTTTATTTTCTGTATGATGACCTGCTTGGCGGTCTGCGCGGCGATGCGGCCGAACGACTCGAGGGGGTCCTCCTCGACATTGATATCGTCTCCCGGCACCGCATCCGGGTTGATCTTGTTCGCCTCGCCCAGCGATATCTCCTCGGCCATGTTCCGGGCGGTCTTGACGACCATCTTCCTGGATACGACCTTGACGCTGTTTTTGTCCCGGTCAAAGACCACCCGCACGTTGTCGATTACGCCGTACTGCTTTTTGAACGCCGAAAGCATTGCCGATTCGACGATCTGCTCGATATATTCTCGGGGTATCCCCTTGTCATTGGCTATCTCGTGTAATGCCTCAAAGAAATTTTTGCTCATGATGTATATCCTTTTACCTGCGTGTTAATAATCAAGATTGGCGTTAACGATCGTGTCATACGGTATCGTCACGTCGCCCCGTTCTCCGGAAACCGTGACCGCGCTTTCGGAGGCCGCGCCGATGACGCCCTTGACGACCCGCCGCTCGTTCCCGTCCCGGTACACGACCTTCACCGGCGACCCGGCAAACCGGAGAAAATCGTCGGCCGTGCGCACCGTGCGGTCCAGGCCCGGCGAGGAAACTTCAAGCGAGTAGTTCGGCAGGAGTTCCGCGTCGTCCAGTCCGGTCGAAAGCTCCTTTGAAAACCGCTGGCAGTCGGCGAGCGATATCCCGGCCCGGCTGTCGATCTTCACCACGATCTTCGAGTTCATCCCTTTCAGGAGGATCCCCGCCTCGTACACCTGGTATCCCAGCCGCCCGGCGGCCTCCTCGATGAGCTTCTGTATTGCTTCCTTTA
>CAZYCB010000350.1:0-1551 GCA_964645735.1 uncultured bacterium
CAACCTCGGGCCTCGCCGGAAGGAGAGGAGCGGCGAGTTCGTCAGGGTGCTGAACGGATTCGATCTCGGCTTGAAGCTCCTCTGGTTTTCGTTCCGGGGATACGTTTTCAGGCTCCATATGAACGGTGATTCGCCGAAGGGAATGATGATCGTGCTCGCCGCGGAGAAGCTGAATCTCCTCTTTTTCAAACGGCCCTGCCTCTCGTTTCACGCCGGCGTCGAACAGAGGCATTTCCCCGACCGCGGGAACCCCTTTCTCAAGCTCGTCTGGTCGGCGATCTTCAACCTCTCGAAAGTCGTCGTCTGCGACCATGAGGCCGTGAAGGAACTGATTGTTCGATACAAGGTCGGTAAGGGCGGGGTTTTCGCCGTGTCGCCCTTCTCTCCCGCACGCGCGAAATTTCGTCCCGCGCGATTGCGCCTCGACCGGGAGACGTTTCTCGCGTCGCGCAAGCCGCTTCTCTTCTCGTATTTCGCTTACCGGCCGGAGTATGATCTCGATACGTTCTTCGAGGTGCTCGCGCGCCTCAAAAGCGCCATGCCCGGTTTCGGGTGCGTCGCCGTCGACGACCGGTCGTTTCCCGATAGCTCCGTCATGTCGCGCGCGCACGAGGCCATCGCGGAAAAGGGGCTCGAGGGCTCCGTTCTCCTCGTCGGCCACGTCGACCGGGACGAGTTTCTTACGCTGCTGGGGCGGTCGGATCTCTTCGTGCGGACGCCCGCGACCGACGGGGTCTGCTCGTCCGTTCTCGAGTCTCTCAGCCTCGGCGTCCCCGTTGTCGCCGCCGGCAACGCGTGCCGGCCCGAGACGGTGGTTACCTACGCTCCCGGAAACGCCGACGACCTATTCTCGAAGCTCGTGAGCGCCGTCGGGCGTCTCGAAGAGCTGCGAGGAACGGTGCGTGCGGTCCGCGTCGCCGCGGAAGACGGCGCCGAGAAGCTCGCCGCCATAATCGAAGAAAGGTATTGGCCGCAATGAATGAGTGCGCCGAACCCGTTCCGGTCATGTTCGTCGTTCCGTGCTTCGGATACGGCGGTCTCGAGCAGGTGGTGCTCCACCTCGCGAGAGGGCTCGACCGAACGATGTTTCGGCCCTCGTTTTGCACGCTCCTCGAGCCCGATCCGGACCTGTTCAGGGAGATCGCGGAATGCGGGATCAATTGCCACGTTCTTCACAAGGGGCCGGGGATCAATTGCGCCCTTCCCGTTAGGCTCGCCCGGCTCATGCGCCGGGAACGGGTGCGTCTCGTCAACGCGCACGATATCGGCGCGACGCTCTATGCCGCTCCCGCGGCGCGGCTCGCCGGCGTGCGGCGCCTCGTGCATACGGAGCACAGCCAGATTCTCACGAAGAAGAAGCTGCTGCCGGTCTACCGGTGGATCATGAAGAATTGGGTGAGCTTTTCGATGACCGTTTCACATGATCTGGAACGCTTTCTGACCGAGGCCATGCGGGTTCCCGCGAGCCGGGTGCTGACCGTGCCGAACGCCGTCGATGCGGTCCGATTCGCTTCCGGAGCGGATACGACGCGGCTTCGCCGCGAGCTGGGT
>CAZYCB010000351.1:0-2189 GCA_964645735.1 uncultured bacterium
CGCCTGGAGGCACTCTACTTCCAGAAGGGCGGCAAAGGCACCGTCGAGGGCGAAGCGTTGGGCTTTCCCTTCACGGCTGACATGACCATGACGCTCGATTACTTCGAAGTACCGCTACTGGCGGTTTTCTCCTTCCCGGCCGGTCCGTCAGGGACATTCGACATATTCGCCGGTCCGGCACTGGCCTTCAATGTGAGCGCGAAATCGAAAATGGAGTGGACGGCCGATGGCGAGAGCGGAGAGGAAGAAGAAGACCTCGAAGACATCACAAGCACCGAGTTCAGCGGCGTCGTTGGCGTTGGCTTCACGTACGCCCTGACGAGTGTGAACATTTTTGCCGATGCCCGTTGGGAATATGGCTTCACGAAGCTGCTTGACATTGAACCGGAGTTCGATGCCAAGAACATGGGATTCGGGTTCATGGCAGGCATTGGCTTCCCGCTCGGCGGCACTACGGCTACGCCGTAGGCGAACGCTCTCAGGAGAGATATCCGGGCAAGCCTGGAAGGGGCCCCGCGCACTACGCGGGGCCCCTGTGTTTTTGTGATCGCTTGGACTTCAGCAGGCAGTCAAGGCTTCGGCGAGCCCCTTACTTCCCTTCCCGTTCTCCACTATCAGAGGTCCGAGGCAAGTTCAGGTCGGCGAGCTTCATGTCCAACTCAGCGAGAACGCGGTCCGCTAGCGCCTCGGGGACCACATCCTCTCTCGCCAGTCTCGTCAGAGCCTCGCCGCGAGTCATGGCGCCCTCGCGGATCATCTTGCTGAACAAATCTCTCAGCTCGGTGACACCCACCGTCGACCCGTACATCAGCCGCCGCACGTAGTCGAGCTCGCAATCGAACCTCCACGAGGACTCGGTCTCAGGGGCTTTCTCCCAACCGAGATTTTGCGTGATCGTCGAGACGACTTCCTTCTCATTCCAGCGCAGATAGTCGAACAGGCGCAGAACGGTGATATCCCCGAATCGCCGTCTCAGATAGGGAGAGTTGTGACCGGCACAGAGGTACATCCTGAAGATCGTAGCCCACGAGCAATGGGTCAAGTAACGCGGATTTTTGACCAACTCGCCCAAACTCTTGCGTATGATTCGCGGCAGGTGTGAGAGCTTGTGGTAGTATCGCGCTCCACCCAAGCCAGCTTTCTTGAACGACGCCGTTTCGAGAGGGTTGGTGCCGACTACTATCAAAGGAATCTTGTTCTGACGGGCAATCGTGTAAAGCGTCGGCCACATTGTCTTGCAGTGTGCGCATGCAATCGGAATCAGAGTTGAGGACGGATGGTGTGACCACGCCTTGAGTGCCTTCTTCGTGGCCCTCCGATGGGCATCGTTTGGGAACTCCCAGTCGTAGAAATCGATTTTCAGCTGTTCCACAGCGCTCCGCATGTTTTTGCGAGCCTGCTCCGAGGTGAACGGGTTCTTGTAGTTGACAGCGAGGACCTTCATTCCCCAGTCGTGGACGCACCTCCACAAGGCGTATGTACTGTCCCTCCCCCCGCTGATGCAGATCATGCAGTCATACCGCTCGCCGCGGTTCTTGTAACTATTCAGGGTCGCGATCAGCTTCTCTTCACCCTCAACCTTCATGGGTATGTGCGTTGCGCAATACGTACAGACGCCGTTTTCATCGAACATGATTCCCGGCGTCGCCGAGGTCAGAACGCACTTCGAACACATAGTCACTGTCACTGCCGGCCTCCTGTTTTACGCTGGATACCGTTGAACCGTATCGCGTGGCCCAGTCATCCCAAAAACCCTTTTTGCCCGGACCCGGCAATCGGAAATGCTCAGGAGAGCGGGATGGGTATCTCTCGCTGCGGATGGAGAATGGACGGTGCGTACCAGGCGAACCCTCCGTTCCCGGTATCGTGGAGAGATCATAGCACGAGAGTGCCTGTAAATCTAGTCCGAAGGCGCGATTGCCTCCGCCGTCAGCGTCCCGGAAAACCGGTCTCTTCCCGCGTTGCTGTGGTATCATCCTCCGTGCGTCGAACGGTGCCACCGCGGCGCACCCCACTTTGACGGCGCTCCCATGGCCGCGTCGGCCTGCGCGTTGTTCAGAGCCATCCGCATTGAGGGGGTGCACTCGGTAAACCCTGCTGAAACGGATGAAAAGGAAACAGTCATTTCAAAACGTCGCTCTTGTCGTCGGTGCCGCGTTCCTTGCGCTCCTCGTGACAGAGGTCTCGCT
>CAZYCB010000352.1:0-1756 GCA_964645735.1 uncultured bacterium
TCTGACACAGCCCCTCTGTAGCGGAGGTGGTGAATACCCTTTTTGAGTACCCGCTCTTGCAGAGGTTCGGGATATTCCCTGCATGATCGAGGTGGGCGTGAGAGAGGAGAAGAGCATCGATACCCGCGGGATCGTATTCGAAGTTGAGGTTCTTCTCGTACGTGTCGTCCCTGCGGCCCTGAAAGAGCCCGCATTCGAGAAGAATCTTGCTGCCGTTGACCGAGAGGAGGTACTGCGATCCCGTGACGCTCCGCGCGCCGCCTAGGAACTGGATTTTCATATTCGTCGTGCTCCACGCGTCGAAAGTGATTGATACCCTGAAAAGACGAAGTATACTAGACGAGATTGGCGGACTCAACCGGTCATTATGTAGCCACGCAAGTCTCGCACACACCATGAGAAACGGATATATCTACGTCGTTGTCAGCGTGAGCGGCGCGTCGGTCCTCGCCCTCGAGCTTCTCGGCACGCGAATCCTCGGTCCCTTCTACGGCGTGAGCCTCTTTCTCTGGTCGGCGCTCATCACGGTGACGCTCGCCGCGCTGAGTCTCGGCTATGCCATCGGAGGGCGCTGGGCGGACGCGGGGCCGAAGCTCAAGCACCTGAGTCTTCTCCTGCTCCTCGCGGGAATCTGGGTCGTTTTGATCCCGTGGCTCAAACGCCCCGTGCTCGTCGTTGCGGAACCTTTCGGACTCCGTCTCGCTGTTCTCGTCGCGGCAGCGATTCTCTTTTTTCCGCCTTTGACGCTCCTCGGTATGGTGAGCCCCTACGCGATCCGTCTCAAGGCCTCGGGGATCGAGGTCGTGGGACGGACGGCGGGCAACCTTTACGCCGTCTCCACTGTGGCGAGCGTCGCCGCGGCGCTCGTTGTCGGGTTCTTTCTCATCCCGAGCGTCGGAGTGACACGCATAACGCTCGGCACGGGACTTCTCCTCGCGGGGACAGCGATCTACGGCATGGCCGGTAACGGGAGAGGCAAAGCCGTTTTGTTCGTTCTCCTCTTCGCCGCTGGGGCGATCGCCGCATTGACGCTCGGCGGTCGCGGCGACAAGGCCTCCGCCGGGGAGCTGGTCGCTGTCGAGCAAAGCGCGTACGGAGAAATCCGCGTGGTCGAGAGCGAAGACACGCGCTACCTGTTGATCGACGGCGGCATCCATACGGCCATCGACGCCGCGTCGGGCGAGTCGATGCTTCCCTACGTCGATGTGCTCGATATCGCGAAGCTCTTCTTCGACGAGCCGGGACGGATGCTTCTCGTGGGATTGGGCGGCGGGTCGGTGGTCAAACGATTCGGGGGCGAGGGGTGGCGGGTGGACGCGGTGGAGATCGATCCGGTAGTGGCGCGCATGGCGCAAGAGCACTTCGGTCTGGAGAAGAAGGAGGCCGCGGTCTACCAGATGGACGGCCGCGCGTTCCTCGGAACGATCGACGAGACATACGATCTCGTGATCATGGACGCGTTCGGAAGCAGCGCGATTCCCTTCCAGCTGGTCACGCGCGAATCGTTCGCTCTCATCCGCTCGCGTTTGGTGCATAGCGGCATTCTGGCCATGAACATCGAGGCGACCGCATGGCACGACACGCTCGTGCATTCCCTGGCTGCGACCATGCAGGAAGCATTCAAGAACGTGGTGGTGCTTCCGATGGCCGAGCCGCCGAACACTCTCGGGAACCTGGTGCTGCTCGCGTCCGACCGGCCCCTCGAGCTGGTGAACGATCCGCCGGTACCGATGGATCGCTTCAGCCGCGAATACAA
>CAZYCB010000353.1:0-7523 GCA_964645735.1 uncultured bacterium
CGACGAGCATGATGATGCCGACGAACGCGTAGATGCTCAAGTCCACGCGGAATACCATCAGTGTGACGAGGGCGCCGAATCCCGCGAAGGGAAGCGCGGAGAGAATGGTCAGCGGGTGGATGAAGCTCTCGTATAGAATGCCGAGAACGAGATAGATGACGAGCACGGCGAGCACGAGGAGCAGTCCGAGTCCGCGGAGCGACGATTGAAATGCCTCCGCCGTCCCCTGGAAATTCGTCGTGATCGTCGCCGGCAGCAGCTTCGCGGCCGCCGCTTCCACTCTTGTCACCGCATCGCCGATGGACACCCCCGGCGCCGTGTTGAACGAGATCGTCACCGAGGGGAGCTGGCCCGAGTGATTCACGGACAGAGGTCCCACGGATCGATCGACCGACGCCACGGCGCTCAAAGGAACGAGATTCCCGAGACCCGAGGACACGTAGAGCATCGAGAGAGCGTCCGGGTCCATTTGGTACTGAGGCTCGACTTCCATGATCACGTCGTATGTGTTGTTCGGCGCGTAGATCGTCGATACCTGGCGCGATCCGTACGCTGTGTAGAGCGCGCTTTCGATCTGCCCCGGTGTGACGCCAAGACTCGCCGCGCGGTCGCGGTCGATCTGGACGTTCACCTGAGGATTCGTGAGCTGGAGGTCGCTCGTCACATCCTGCAAAGCGCGCACAGCCTGCAGCTCGTCGAGGAGGATCCCCGAGTAACGGTAGAGTTCGTCGGTATCGGACCCTTGAAGCGTGTACTGGTACTGGCTCTTCGACATCCGCCCTCCGATCCGGATCGGTGGAGGGTTCTGAAGATACGCGGCGATCCCGGGGACCTGGGCGAGCTTCGGCCGCAGCTCCTGTATGACCTCGTCGACGGAGAGTTCCCGCTCCGAGCGCGGCTTGAGGCGGATGAACATGTTTCCCGTGTTGCTCGTTCCCGCGCCGCGGGACCCGCAGTTCGACATGAACGCCTCGACGTTCGGATCCTTGGCGACGATCGACGCCAGCGCCCGCTGGTGCTTTACGAGATCGTCGAAGGAAATGCCCTGAGCCGCTTCGGTCGACACGGATATCTGGCTGGTATCCTCGCTGGGGAGAAAACCCTTGGGGATAGCGCGGTAGAGGAACACGGTCGCCACGAGCACGACGAGCAGAAAGACCATGACGGTTCGCCCGTGGTCGAGCGACCAGCGCAGCCCCTTCTTGTAGAACTCGAGCATGGCGACGAACGCTCTTTCGAGGCGGTTGTAGAGATGGCCGTGCGGCCTCTCGGAGTGGTGGGACTGGCGCCGCAGAAAACGGCTGGCGAGCATCGGCGTGAGGGTGAGGGAAACGAAGCCCGAGATGAGGATCGCCGTGGCGATCGTCACGCCGAACTCTTTGAAAAGCCTTCCGAGAATGCCTCCCATGAGGAGGACCGGGATGAAGACCGCGGCGAGCGAGAGCGTCATCGACACGATGGTAAAACCGATCTCGCGCGATCCGTCGAACGCAGCCTCGAGCGGTTTTTTCCCCATTTCCCCGTGCCGCACGATGTTCTCGAGCATGACGATGGCGTCGTCGACGACGAAGCCGAGCGAGAGCGTGAGCGCCATGAGAGAAAGGTTGTCCAGGCTGAACCCGAGGAGGTACATCACCAGGAACGTTCCGACGATCGACATCGGAAGCGCCAAGCTCGGTATCAGCGTGGCCGGGATGTTCCGCAGAAAGACGAAGATGACGAGAACGACGAGAACGAGCGTCAAAGCGAGCGTGATCTTCACGTCGCGAAGCGACGCCTTGATCGATTCCGATCGGTCGAACACCACGTGCAGCGATACCGACGGCGGCAGCTTCGTCTGAAAAGACGGGATGAGGGCTCGAACGGCGTTCGCCACGGCGACGGTGTTGGATCCCGGCTGCCGCTGTACGGCGAGGACGACGGAGCGTTCGTCGACGAACCATGCGGCGACCTTGTTGTTTTCGACGTCGTCGATGACGTGACCGAGTTCGGAAAGCCGCACGGGTTTTCCCTCCCGGTACGCCACGATGATCGGCCTGAATTCCGCCGCTGACATGACCTGGCCGTTCGCCTGCACGACGTATTTCGTGTACTGTCCGTCGAGCGTTCCCGTGGGGAGATTCACGTTGGCGTTGCCGATGGCCCTGGCGACCTCGTCTATGCCGATGCCCTGCGACGCGAGTGTCTTGGGATCCAGCCGGATTCGCACGGCGTACTTCTGAGCGCCGTAAACGGAGACCTGCGCCACGCCGTCGACCATGGAAATCCGTTGGGCCATGAGCGTCTCGCCGTACTCGTCGAGCGCGGAGAGAGGAAGCGTCGGCGATGTGAGCGCCATCATGAGAATCGGGGAGTCGGCGGGATTGACTTTCCGGAACGTCGGCGGGTTCGGCATATCGGATGGCAGCCGTCCCAGCGAACTCGATATCGCCGACTGGACGTCCTGCGCGGCGGCATCGAGGTCGCGGCTCAGCTCGAACTGCAGCGTGATCGACGTCCCGCCCTGCGAACTCGTCGACGTCATCGAAGAGATGCCCGCGATGGTCGAGAACTGCTTCTCGAGCGGTGTGGCGACCGCGGAGGCCATCGTTTCAGGGCTCGCCCCCGGGAGGGAAGCGGAGACGTTGATCGTCGGGAAATCCACGTTCGGCAGGTCGGACACAGGAAGCTGGTGGTACCCGCCGAAGCCGAAGATCAATATGGCCGCCATGACGAGCGTGGTCATGACGGGCCGGCGTATGAACAGAGCTGGAATCGTCATGATGAACTCGACTTGTCTCCAGCGACCGGCGGCTTCTCGACGATTTTCGCGCCGGGGCGCAGCCTCAGCTGGCCGTCCGTGACGACCTTCTCTCCGGCGGCGACGCCGCTCTCGATGACGGCGTCGTTACCGAGCCGGTAGGCTACGGTCACCGACCGCATCTCGACCGTGGCGTCGGACTTCACCACGAAGAGATAGTCGCCCTTCTGCCCCGTTCCGATCGCCTGAGAGGGTACGACTACCGCGTTCTCCAGCTGTCTGAGCACCAAGACGACGTTCACGAATTCCCCGGGCCAGAGGAGCATGTCTTCGTTCGCGAATTCGGCCTTGAGCAGGATGGTCCCCGTCGCCGCATCGACGGTGTTGTCCACGAACGTGAGCTTTCCCCTGTGGATGCCCGGCGGGTCCTCGGGAGCGCTCGCCCGCACCTCGAGCGTGTCCGACGCGAAGTACTTCAGGATCTCGGTGAGATACTTCTCTGGAGCCGAAAAGCGGACGTACATCGGCTGGATCTGGTGGATGAGCACCATGGGATTGTCCGAGTTCGCCTTGACCACGTTGCCCTCGTCGATGAGACGGGTCCCCATCCGCCCGCCGAGAGGCGCCCTGATCGTGCAGTACTCGAGATCGAGCTTCGCGGCATCGACTTCGGCCTCGTCGGAGCGAACGGTGGCCTTCATCGCCTCGAGACTGGCGAGCATGTCGCTGTGCTCCTGCGGCGTGATGTAATCCTTCTTCGCCAGATCGTCGTACCGTTTGACGCTTGCCTCGAGGTTGCGCTCCGTCGCCTGATCGCGTGCGAGCTTAGCCTCGGCCGCCGCGAGCGTGGCCCGATAGGGCGCGGAGTCGATGAGAAAGAGCGGGCTCCCCTTTTTCGTCTGCTGCCCCTCTTTGAAGTAGATGCGTTTGATCATGCCGTTGACCTGCGAGACGATGGCCGCGGTGTTGTACGCTTCGCCGGTCCCGATGGCCGTGATTTCGATCGGCAGCGTCTTGCTCGTCGCTTCGGCGACAACGACGGGTACCGGGGGCTGCTGCATCTTGCCGCTGTCGCGCGAGCACGCCCCCACGAGCGACACCGCAAACCAAACCGCGGCGGCTGCGAGAAAAGCTCTCACCGGCACCTGACCTCTCCGATCGTTCATCATCGACCATCCTTTTCCGTATTCGATTGCGTGGAACTCGGGGAGCCGGACGGATTCGCGGAGCCCGGGGAAACGGACAGATCGAGTCGTCCTGTCGCATACGCGAGTTCGGCGATGGCAATGAGCCAGTCCGTCCGAGCCTGCAGATCCTGCGCGCGCGCATCCTCCAGCGCTGTCTGCGCGGCGAGCAGCTCGAGGATGGATCCGACACCGGCCTTGTACCGCTCCAGGGCGACGTCGTGCGATTCGGAGGCGCTCGCGAGGAACTCCCTCGCCGTCCCTATCCGTTCGCCGGCGGTTTTCAGGTCGTAGTAGCTCGTCCAGACATCGAGGGCCACCTGCGCCCTAAGCGTCTCGTACTGCTGCTCGGCGAGCTCGGCTTGCGACTCCGATTCGACGACGTCGAAGCTGTGCGAAAAACCCGTGAACAAGGGCCAGGTCAAGAATATCCCGTGCGAGTAGATGTCGCGGTAGTTGTTGGAATCGTCGTAGAACCGCCGGCCCACGGCGCCATCGAGCGAGATCGTCGGCCACCCTTCCGTCTTCACCGACTTTACGTGCGCCTTCGCGGAACGAGCGTTCGCCCTCACGGCAGCCAGATCCGGCCGTTGTGTCTCCGCTTCGCGTATGAGCACGTCGATTTCCTGCGTCACCTCGACCGTCGGGAGTTCGGCGGGCAGCGTTCCGATGTCGTAATCGACGCTCGGCGAGAGCCCCATGGCGGTCGCGAGCGAACCGCGGATCGTTGCGATCTCGCCCTCTACGGTCTGAAGCGCGAGTTTTTTTCGCGAGTGATCGCTTCGGGCCTGGAGGAGATCCGCGACCGTGGCAAGTCCCGCCTTGTGCCGCTCCTCTGCGGCGTCGAGGTTCGCCTCCGCCTCCTTGACGGCGGCGATGGCTGCCTCGCGAGCCGACTTCGCGTAGAGATACGTGTAGTACGAACGCTCCACGTCGAGCACCACGCGCTGGATCGTCGCGTTGTGTGTCCAGTTCGCGCCGTAGAGCGATTGCCGGGCGTCCTCGACATCCGCCCCGCGTTTGCCGAAGTCGAAGAGGATGAAATGCAGAACGAGCGCGGGCCCGTAGGTCGTCTGCTCGGTCGACGCGTCGTCGGAAAGCGAACTCTTCGACCACAGGTAGTCGGCTTCGCCCGCGATCTTCGGAAAGTAGGCTCCTTGTTCGCTCCCCAATCTGGCAGCGGCGGCCCGTGCGGCGGCCCACGAGGCGCGGGTGGCCGGGTTGTTGCGGAGCGCCACGTCGACGATGTCTTCGAGAGTCCAGTTGTCTTCGGTCGCGAGGAGCTCCGCCGGAACGGAGGGTGTATGGTCCTGCTTCTCGGGAGCCGTATCCCGAAGCGCTCCGGCCGACGGGGTCCAGGGCGTCCCTGGATCCGGCGGCGCGTTCGAAGCCGCCTCATGACGGGCGACCGACGTACACGAAACGGACATCGACAACACGAAGAAACCGGCGATGAAGATGGAGACGACGCACGCGCGGGTGCGAATGGGTGCCCATCGGATATTCGCGCTCGAGACTCTCATGGTTACCTTAGGGACGGCGTTACCTTAGAACGGCGAGGGCGCGGTGGATTGGCTTCGGAGAAACCGACAAAACCGCGTGGTCGTGCTCTGGAAGTATAGATTTATAGTGCAACTTGGGATCATAGTCAAGCCGGTCACCCGCTCGTGTCCGCTCTCGCGTGCTCGTTCGTAACGAATTCGGTCGCTCGCTTCTGGGCGACACACGAAGGGCCCGTGGAGCTCTCGCCAGGTGAACACCGCGGCAGAATCTCCGTTCCCCCGAATCTCTCCTCTTGACTTAGCCGGAACCTTATGGTAGGCTTGACGTTAATCGTTCGTTCGGAACGTGTTTTCTCCCACCCTAACCTTAGGAGGCCTGAATGAGGTACCCATTCAAGCGTTCTCCACTGCTGGTGCTCGGACTATTCGCGCTCGTGCTGGTGCTGGGTGCGGGGTTCTGGGGATGCTCCGACAAGGAGGAATCGCCCACCACACCGCAAACTCCGCCGGAGATGGGCATGTTCGCTGCCAGCAATCCCATGGTTCAATCCGTCATGGCCGTTCAGGACCGCCACACGGCGAGGCTCATGGCCGATCCCGAGATCATCGGAACAGCCACGACCCTTACCGACAATGGCCGCCTCGCCGTCATGGTGCTGGCGATCACGGATAGAGCGGCCAAGGAAGTTCCAAGCGAACTCGACGGCGTTCCTGTTGTCGTTCATCGCACCGAGAAAATCGTTGCGATGAAAACGACGACCGTGAGCCACACGGCGAAGCAGACCCCGCCGATCCAGCTCGGCACGTCGGGCGGCTGGCGCTACGACCTCGCTAACGGATACTGCTGCGGCGGGACGCTCGGTTCGCTGATACAGGTCGGCGGCCAGAAGCGGATCCTCAGCAACTATCACGTGTTCGAGGCGGACATCGTTGCCGGCGGCAACAGCCGCGTGGCGTCCAACGGCGACCCGGTAATCCAGCCAGGATTGATCGATGTGGGCTGCGTCGCGTCCAGCGCACAGGACGTGGCGACGCTCGTCCTGTCGCATTCGCTTCCGGACAATAACGTGGACTGCTCCACCGCGACGATCATCCCCGGCATGGTCGCCGATAACGGCGCCATTCTGGAGGTCGGCACGCTCTCATCGCAGACGGTGGCGGCCTTCGTGGGGCAGCTCGTCAAGAAGAGCGGCCGCACCACCGGGCTCACGCGGAGCAAGGTGAGCGGGCTCAACGGCACCGTGAGCATCACGTACGAGAACGAGTGTGCCGGCGGGACTGCGTTCACGAAGACCTTCACCGGTCAGGTCCTCGTCACACAGAAGGCGAGTAAGTTCCTTGCCAGTGGCGACTCCGGCTCGCTGTTGGTGGAAGACGTGAGCGTCAACCCCCGTGCGGTGGGCCTCCTGTTCGCGGGCAGCAGCTCGCTTGCTATCGCCAACCCGATCGGACAGGTGCTCTCGTTCCTGGGCGCCACCATGGTTGGACAATAGCGTGTGAGCGATCCCACGCTCGGGTTCGATCACAACAAAGCCCGTCCCCGGTGCGCCGGGGACGGGCTTCTTCGCGTGATGCCCGGATGATCGTCCAGCGGGAGAAAAGATGACACGCCAGGTCAGAATCACTATTCGCGGCGCCGCGATGGCGTCGCTCGTTTTCCTCGGCGCGTGCAGCAGCGCCGGCGAAGGGAGGGATATGCCGACGCGGGATGTCAAGACCGTGATGGAGGCCCACGTGGACGAACTCATGGCGACAGATGGTGTGACCGCCGTCGCCATCGGCGCTCTCGACGACGGAACGCCCTGCATCCAGGTCTACGTCGTGAAAAGAACGGAGGATCTGGTGCGCCGGATACCGAAAACGCTCGAAGGGCACCCCGTGGTCGTCGAGGAGAGCGGCGTCATACGACCGATGTGAAGGGGGACCGGCGAGCTTCTACCAGCTTACCTGCGGATCGAATTGCTCGTGGAGCGCCCGGCGCGCGGCCAGATTGACGCGCTCCGCCCAGATGTCGACGGGATTGTGGTCGTCGGTGAGAATAGGAACGCCCGAAGGATCGACCTCGAAACGATTGTCCCACGCGTGCGCACGGTTGTA
>CAZYCB010000354.1:0-3915 GCA_964645735.1 uncultured bacterium
TCCAGGTGTTGCGATTCGGGCCCGGCGCGAGGAAGTCGATTATCCTCGCGGCCGGGTTTTTGTCATTTGCAGCGTCGCCGGTTCGCTCAGTAGGGCCTTTCGTCGATGTTTCGCGGGAATCGGCGTTCATCCGGGCGCCGCTCGTCCGCGGACTGGCGGGGTCGATCACGCGGGCGGACTTGCAGGGCGACGGAGCATCGTTTTTCACCCTCGAGGCGCAGATCCGTGTCCGTTCGGTCTTTCTCATACAGCCCGAGGTTTCCTACATCTCGATCGCCCGCGACGATGAGGTGGATGACGGCTTCGGCGATACCATCCTTCGCGCAAAGGCTCGCGTGTGGACCGGTCCTCGGAAATGCCTGTCGATCATCTCGTCGCTGCGCCTCGGATCCGGATCCGCATCGCTCTTCCCCTACTCGACGGGGAGCATCGATGTGGAGGCGGGCCTGGCCTTCGTCGATTCCATCGGCTCGAGCGGTGACGGCCATGCTCTCGAACCCCTCCGATCCCTCTCGTACTGGGCGGTGGTGAGCGGCGTCTACGTGATGCGTCTCGACGACACGCTCGAGGAGGACGAACTCCACAGTCCCTACGGTGCTGCGGGGGGCGGGATCCTCACGGCGCTGACGCGGCGGATCGAACTCGAAGCCGGCGGCGTGTGCCTCTTCTTCGAGACGGGTGCGGTGCGGGAAGTGTTCTTCTCGACGGTGACAGCTGCCCTCTCTCCGGCCATGGACTTCTATCTGACTGTGCAGGGCGAGGGCGGGGACTGGCGCGAACGCGCCACGGACGCCTCCGCGACCCTCGGCCTCTCCGTTCGCTACTAGCGTTGCAGGGCGTGGGCGTCAGGGTCGTTGAGAGGCCTTTGCGGGAGCGACCGAGGATCGCCCGCCGCGGCGGCTACCGGCCATCCGCCCGCGCCCGCTCTTTCATCTCGCACGCTACGCGCGAATTGCGCGCGTCCCCTCACCGCGCCTGCCTTGCAACTTGCGTAACCCGCGCCAATTTGCCGGTTCGGAGGCCCTTCTCCGTTCGTTCCCGTTCGTTGCTCGAAGCGGTTCCAAAGGTGCGATGCCAACTGGTGTTTACTCCCCTCGTCGACGATTCGCGCCCGTCAACGCCCGAGAATTCCGTGGCATAGACTTTGCCCTTCGGTCGTTTCGCAAGCGAACCCTCTTTCGCATGAGGAAGCATCTTGGGACCGACAACGGCGACCCGCGACTTGGAGTCGGGGGCCGGCGTGGAGGGACAATGAGAACGGTTTTTGTCATCGACGACGACAGCTTGATGCGCGAGGTTCTGTCGCGGCTCTTCGAGAAGAGCGACTACAGGGTCCGCGCGTTTCCGTCGCCCCATCACGCCCTTCCCCTCATCGATGCCGGATACCCCGATGCCATCGTATCGGACGTGCAGATGCCCGGAATGACAGGGGTCGAGCTCGCCCGCTGCGTGCGCGAACGCGGCATACGCGTCCCCCTCGTTCTGGTCACAGGGGCTCCCGGCGCCGACATCGACACGCAAGCCCGGCAGCTCGACGTCTCACAGGTATTCGAAAAGCCGATGAAGGACGCGTCGCAGCTCGTGGGAGCCGTGGACCGCGCGATCTCGAAGAGGGAAAGCGAAGAAAGAACCGCCGGTCTCGACACGCTCCGGCTCAGCTTTCTCACAGGTCTCGCTCACGAGCTCAGAACGCCGCTGACGGCGATCAAGCTCGTGCTCGAGAACCTCTTCGCATCGAGGCAAGCGGATCTCCTTTCGCCCGAAGGAAAGCTCCTCGCCATCGGCCAGCGAAATCTCGACCGGATCATCCGCCTCGTCGAGGGGCAGCTCGATCTTCTCCAAATCACCTTGGGCGACGTGTCGGTGGCCCGTCGGCTCGTCTTCGTCCGCGATCTCATAGAGCGCGCCGCGAGTGAAACGCAGCCTTCCGTCCGCAAAAAAGTCGTGATCGACCGTGCGGAAGGTGAGGAGCCGCTTTACCTCTTCACGGACCCGGATCGTCTCCGGGCGGTTGTCCGCTTCCTCCTCGAGGGCGCACTCCGGGACGACAGCGCCCCTGTCACGATCGGATGCCGCGCCGTCGGCGGAAGCGATGCGATCGAGCTTCGCTTCGACAACATCCGCGTGCCTGCAAGCCCGTGCGAGATCCAGGCGTCTGCCCCTTACGCCGGGCCGATTCCCGGCAGCGAGGCGTCCGCGGGGGCCTTCCCCCACCGCAGCGGCGGCGACCCCTTCGAAACGCGAGCGTTTCACCGCATCGTTTCCTCACTTTTCGGAGAGATCCTGGGCGAAAGCTCCGAACAGAGCGGGACCACGCTGCTTCGCTTCCCGGTTCGTCCGCGTTTCGATGCGCGCGAGGATTTCGTCGTTCCGCTGACAAGCCTGCGCGAGGCGGCGATGCTCAGCGGCAGAACGGTCAGCGTCGTGAAGTGTGTCGTCGGGGACCACCGCCGCAATGGTTCGTGTTTTTCCCGCCAGGAACGGGAGTTTTTCCAGCGGTGCGCCTCGGCGCTTTCGGAAGGCGATGCGCTCATCCGGAGCCGGCCGGAGGGAACGTACCTTCTCGTTCTCGTCGAGAGGAGCGCCGACGAGATGAACCATATCGTGGAGTTTCTGCGCGCGCCTGAGACGCAGGACGCCGAGCAGACGGACGGCAAGGCGCTCGTCGAGACGACGGTACTTCGCGGATTCCCCACGGAGGGTCATGACGACGTGCTCGCGGACGTGGAAATGGTCCCCTGACGCCCTTTGCGCCTCGGAACCCCTCAGAGTTCGCGTGGAGCCGCCAAGAGTCCCTTCGAACCCGCCAGAACTGGAACCCGTCCACTGGAACCCTCGGACACAATCGCCCTAAGGTCTGCTCTCCAGGAGACTTTTCATCTTCGATTTCTTTTCTGAGGTCGTTGCCGGTGTCTCGGAAGCGGGATTCTCGTTTTCCAGGAAAGACCTATCCCCAATATCCATGAGGACGAGGCTGAAAGGCGCATCGATGGTTTGTCTGAAGGACCGCGGGAGCTCGGTCATCACGAAGTAACCGTCTTTCGCCGCCGCGATCAGAGCACGGAAAGCATCCCGTCCTGCCAGTTTGCCGCACGTGCAGTGATGGATCTCGCCCTCGCCGAAGTACACGCATCCTTGTGTCGGTCCGGCGTGAACATGAAGCACGCCGCTGCGCGCCTGCGAGTGAATCATCGTCAGGATTTCCTGGATGTTGAACTGGTTCAAGTGCCCGGAAAGAGCGTGGCGCGGCGCGAAACCGCGCGTGACGAGAAAGAAGAGCGGTGAACGGAGAACGACAAGAACGATGAGCAGCGCGATGAGAAGCCCGATGTAGCGCTCGAGCGACTGCACAAATCCGAGCACCAGCGCGGCGACGAACGCCGCTCCAGCCTTCGCGTATTCGGCGATGCGGGTCGACGGCGTCCGCCCCGCGGTGTCCGTCGCCGGCGTGTTCGGGTCGTTCTGGGCGGCCGCGCCGTCCGCTCCGCTTGCGATCGCGGAGGCTCCCCCGTTCGTGAGCATCATGAACTGCCTTTTGGCCCACCGGTGCTCCGGGTCCTTCGTGAGGATCTGGCTCACCACGGCGAGCGCGCGATCGCCGTTCTCCGCTCGCCCCGTGGCGAGGAGTCTTTTCGCCTCTTTTGTCAGTGTCCCTATCTCTCTGTCGCTGCTTAGCTTGAGAGCTTCGGCACGGAGAGCGAAGTAGGAGGCTTCTTTCTGGGCCTCGAGGGCCTTGTCTATCTCAGCGAGCGCGCCGTCCGCGTCGCCGAGTTCCAGATGACACTGCGCTTTCTTGTAATGGAGGTGGGGATCCTTCGGTTCCGTCGCCAGGAGGGCCGACAGCTTGGGCAGCGCCGCTTGGAAAGCGCCCTTCGCCATGAGCACCTCGGCGTCGGTCCGAAGCACGCGCGAGAG
>CAZYCB010000355.1:0-1775 GCA_964645735.1 uncultured bacterium
CGCCTCCGGTCGTGATCTGTTTCACGGGAAAGCCGAACGGGGTGAGTCTCTTCGCATCGTTATCCGTCTCGATGTCGCCCGTGAGCACCGCCGTCCTCAGACCCTGCGGAAAGCGGCGGAGCGATTGCTCGAGCAGCGACGTTTTCCCGGACCCCGGTGAACTGATCAGGTTCAGCGTGAGCACGTTTCGCGAGCGGAAACCCGATCTCAGCTCGCCGGCGATGCGGTCATTTTCTTTGAGCACCTTGCGTTTGACCGTGACACGGCTCATCCGTCTGCCACCTCCAGATAGACGATTTCCATTTCGTCCCCCGATATGAGCGCCGTCGCAAACTCGCCGCACTGCGGGCAGGTCGGGTCGTAGTCGACGACATCGAATTCGCAAGAGCACTTCGGGCAGCGGTGCCGCCGGGGAGATCGTTCGATCTCGAGTCCCAGGGGTTCGAGGTCGGTGTCCTTGACCAGGCACTGAAAACAGAAGTCCAGCGCTTCGGGGCTTACTCCGGAGAGTTCTCCGATGCGAAGCCCCACAGCGACAAGACGGGCGCCCGGTCGCTTTTTCGCCTCCGCCGCCACTGCGTCGAGGATTGAGCTCGCGATCCCCATCTCATGCATGTTAGCGCACCATCTCTTCCACCCGCCTGATGACTTCGGGCATCGCGCTCTCCACCGCAGGGTCCATGGGGCCCCCGAGGGTCAGGCAGTCGGCCGCTTCGACGGCGATGATCGAGAGGTCGCGCGCGACGGGGAGTTCGAGCTTTCTTCCGAGGGCCAGGGTTTCGAAGAGTCCGATATAATGGGCGGAACCGCCCGGCGAGATCTCGAAATCCCCTTCCCCAAGCGTGAAAATAGTCCCCGGCGGGGCGCTCCCCGTTTGCACGGTGTCGATCACCACGACACGGGGAACTCCAAGGAGGTGGTCCATCAAGCGAAAACCAGACTCCATGCTGGAGACGACATCGACTGTTTCCGGCAACCGCTCGCGAAGCTTTTCGGCGACGCGAATTCCGAACGCGTCGTCTGCGAGAATGTCGTTGCCGAGACAGAGGAGTCGAACTGTGAACTCACTCTTTGTGGATTCTTCCATCTGAATCCCGCCGCAGCGTACTTGTTGTGTTCCCCTCGAGATCCCGGACCCGGACGATGAGCGGCATGCTCCCGGGCAGCGAGTGCGTCGCGCACCCGTGACACGGATCGTAGGCGCGGAAGGCCATCTCGACCTCGTTGAGAATCCCATCCGACACCACGCCTTTCGAGATGAGCCCTTTGGCCGCCTTCTCGACGCTCATAGCGGTGCGCGCGGAATTGTTCTGCGTCGCAACAATGAGATTCGCCATCGTGATCACGCCTCTCTCATCGGTTTTGTAGTGATGGATAAGCGTGCCGCGCGGCGCCTCGACCACGCCCACCCCCTCCTTCGGGGTCTCCGTCGGAAGCCTCCGGATATTGTCGCTCGTCAGCTCGGGGTCGTTTGCGAGCTGCTGGAACCTCTCCGCGGCGAAGATGAGCTCGATCACTCTCGCCCAATGGTTCGCCAGTGTGTGGTGGACGGGCTTGCCGCCCAACGCGTCGAAGTACTTCATGTACAGTTCGTTCGCGATCGGAGTGGCCATTCCGTCCGCGGCGTTCAAGCGCGCGAGCGGAGCGACGCAGAAGACGCCGCTATCGAGGCCGTCCTTGAAGCCGTTCCATCCGACGTTCTTGAGGTAGCAGAATTTCACATAGCTCCACGGCTCGACGTGCTCCGCGATGTGATCGAGGTACTTCTGGGTCGG
>CAZYCB010000356.1:0-2173 GCA_964645735.1 uncultured bacterium
TCGGGACAGGCGGATTCGGACACACGTATCCCGGCGCCTGCCTCCCGTTCGGTATGGTCCAGCTCAGCCCCGACACGCGGACATCGGGGTGGGAGAACTGCTCGGGGTACCACTTCTCGAATCCGACGATCATCGGCTTCAGCCACACGCACCTGAGCGGCACGGGCGCGATGGACCTCGGCGACATTCTCCTCATGCCGACGACGGGAGCGCTCCAGACCGCCGCCGGAGAAGAGAGAGACACGGGCTCGGGGTACCGATCCGCGTACCGGCACGACACCGAAAGGGCCCGTCCCGGATACTACGCTGTCTTTCTCGATGACTATTCAGTCCGCGTGGAGCTCACCGTCACGGAACGGGCGGGATTCCATCGCTACACCTTCCCGCAGTCGGATGACGCGCATGTGGTCATCGACCTCGTCCATGGCCTCGGCGATCGCGTGAAGGACGCCGAAATCCGCTTCGCGAGCGACACCGAGGTCGTTGGGTACAGGCGCTCCTCGGGATGGGCCGACGACCACCGTGTCTATTTCGCCGCCCGTTTTTCGAAACCCTTTGCGGCATTTGGCACTGTTCTGGACGACGTCCAGAGTCCGGGTTCGAGAACGGCCACCGGGAAGAACGTCAAAGGATTCGTGAACTTCGCTACCGAGAAGGACGAGACAATTCTCGTCAAGGTCGGGATATCCACGGTGAGCGTCGCTGGAGCACGAAAGAACCTCGAGGCGGAGATCCCCGACTGGGATTTCGACCGCGTGGCAAGAAACGCCGAGCTGGCGTGGACCGCGGCCCTCTCCCCCATCACGATCGAGACGGAGAGCGAAGACGACAAAACGGTCTTCTACACGGCTCTCTATCACACGATGCTCTGCCCGAATCTCTGCACCGACGTAGACGGGCGGTACCGGGGGATGGACGGGCGCGTGCACGAAACCAAAGGACACCCCATCTACAGCGTTTTCTCGCTCTGGGACACGTTCCGCGCGGCTCACCCGCTCTACACGATCATTTGCCCGGAGAGGAACGCCGACTTCATCAAGACGCTCCTCTGCAAGTACAAAGAGAGCGGATTCCTCCCCGTGTGGGAACTCGCCGCGAACGAAACCGAGTGCATGATCGGGTATCACGCGGTCCCTGTGATCGTCGACGCGTACGTCAAAGCCACCGGGAACTTCGACGTCGCGCAGGCCTACGATGCGATGAAGAAGAGCGCTGAGCGCGACCACAGGGGACTCGAGTACTACCGCGCGCTCGGCTACATTCCCGCCAACAAGGAGAAGGAATCCGTCTCGAAAACGCTCGAGTACGCGTACGACGATTGGTGCATCGCCGAGATGGCCAAACGGTTGGGAAAAACGGGCGACTACAAGAAATACAGCCGTCGGGCCAAGGCGTACGCGAACCTCTGGGACACGTCGGTCCGTTTCATGCGCGCCAAGAAAGACGGCAACTGGATCGAGCCTTTCGACCCCAACGAGGTGACGATCGATTATACGGAAGCGACGCCGTGGCAGTACCGCTTCTTTGTTCCGCAGGACGTCGAGAGCTTGATATCGTTCATCGGGGGCGACAAGAAGTTCGTCGATAACGTGGACGAGCTTTTCAACGCGTCGCCGGAGCTTCGGGGGCGCGAGCAGCCGGACATCAGCGGCCTCATCGGCCAGTACGCTCACGGCAACGAACCGAGCCACCACATCGCGTATCTCTACACCTACGCCGGAGCGGCGTGGAAGACGCAGGAGCGCGTGAAGGAAATCATGACATCCCTCTACACGACGGGCCGCGAGGGACTATGCGGGAACGAGGACTGCGGTCAGATGTCCGCGTGGTACGTTTTGAGCGCGCTGGGCTTCTATCCCTCGTGCCCGGGGAGCGGGCAATACGTGCTTGGGAGCCCGATGTTCGAGAGGGCCATGATTAGGGTTGGCGATGGGAAAATCTTTACGATCGCCGCGCGCGGCGTGTCGCGGAGCAACAAATACGTCCAGTCCGTGCGTCTCAATGGAGAACCGTACGCAAAATCGTATCTTGGGCACGCCGACATCATGGCGGGCGGCGAGATCGTTTTCGAGATGGACGATCGCCCGAACATGGAATGGGGCGCGAAAAAAAAGGACCGGCCGCGTTCCGTCATCGAAGAGCAGTTCGTCATGAATCCGTTCTTCGTATCGAA
>CAZYCB010000357.1:0-5965 GCA_964645735.1 uncultured bacterium
CCGAGGATCGCCCACCGCGGGTCCTGTCGCCGATTGCCCCGTCCGTGCTCGCAAGCTGCGCGCGGCCCGGGGGCCCCATCGGCGCCACCCGCGGCGGGAAGCCGAGGGAAGCGGAGCTCAGGGTTCTCAAAGACCCTTCAACCCCACGACCCAACAGCTCACCGACGAAGTCTCTCGCCGGCGAACGCTGCGAGCTTGTCGATCGACTCCGTGAGCGCTTCGAGACCGCCCGCGCGTATGAAGTTCTCCGGCGGAACCTCGAGAATCACCGTCTTGTCGAACCCGCGCTCGATGACGGAAGCGAGCAGGCGATCCCACGGCACGCGCCCGAAGACGAGAGGGTGGTGGTCGGTGTCTTTCACGTCGTGGCAGTGGATGTGAACGATCCGCGGCAGAAGTTCGGCCGGCGGTTCGATGGGCAGATCGAATCTCTCGGCGTTCTTGGCCGCATGTCCGAGATCCCAGCAGGCATCGACCTCGGCCCGCGTGACCAGGTCGAGGAGCTCTCCGTAGCGGTCCCCGATGCGCTGTATCGTTTCGTCGGAGTACGGACGAAACTGCAATTCGGCGGTCACCCTCACGTGCGGCGCGTTCTCGCCGCACCACTCACGCGCCCAAGTGAAAAAACGAATCGATTCGATGAGGAGGACGTCACGATCGTCTTCTACGGGGGCCGCTGCACCGTGTACGTTCACGACCGCGGTGCGCCCCTGACGTTCCGCAGCTTCCTCCGCCGCCGCGAAGACTTTGGTGTGGAACTGCCGGCAGCGGCCGCCGTCCCGGCTGAAACGGGCGGCGTTGCCCGGTGCGCGTTCGGTGTACGGATGGAGCGACACGCGAAAACCCGCGCCGGTGCACATTCGGATGTAACGGTCGAGCGCTTCGAAATCGGCTCCCGTATCGATCGCCGTTTCGACCGCGCGAACGCCGAGATTCCAGAGGAATGAAAGGGGATCGTGAGCACCAAAGAGCCGGCGGCAGGACTCGTTTTCCGAGAAGCCCATGTCGAGCTTGATGCCAATGTCCATGGTGCGAAAACCCACTCCCGCGGAGATCGTCTCCGAAGAGATCGCCCTCCATCGGCGAGAAGCGCGGCATTTTTTCCGACGAAGCGTTCGCCCTTATTTAATGAGGATCACTTTTCGACTATCTCTCCAACCATCGGACTGAACCTCTATGAAATAGACGCCGCTGGCCATATGCCTGCCGGCGTCGTCTGTCGCGTCCCATAGCACCCGGTGCGGACCGGGGTCGCTCGCGCTCTCGCGGAGGAGCCTGCGAACCAGTCTTCCCGCGGCGTCGTACACGGTGACGTGAACGTCCTGCCGCCTGTCGACTTCGAACGACACGGTCACCGTGGGGTTGAACGGGTTCGGATAAACGGATGTGACGCGCGGGGCGCGAGGTCTCTCGATCCCGCCGATATGAGTGGGATTATTGAACTCGTACGCTCCGAAGTCAATACCTGCGTCCACGATCCGTGGATTTCCGTCGATATCGGTGGGCGGGATGCCCGGCACGCTCCCATCCCCGCCGTCGATGGCCGGCGAACCGAGTCCGAGATGCGCGTTTCGGTTCACGACACTGAGGAAAAGGGGATTGACATCGATGTTGTTGCCTCCGTCGATCCCGAAAGCCGGATTCCATGCGGCGCTGCCGCCCGAGAGCTCGATGTCGGAATGATGGAAGACCGCCTGACCCCCCGAGTTGAACACCTTCGCAAGGCCTGGATTCGACCAGACGATCGTATTGACGAATACGGGGTTGCTCCCCGTGTTGTAAATCGCAGCTCCCAGCGTCTCGACGGAGTCAGCGGCGAAGGTGGCGTTGATGTACGTCTCATTGCTCCCATCGTGAGTGTACAACCCGCCGCCGTAGGTGGCGCGGTTGCCCAGAAACGCGACATTGAACATTTTCGAGCTGCTCCCGGTCACCGCCATTCCTCCCCCCCGTGTCGCGAAGTTGTTTCTGAGAGAGATGTTTCTCACCGTCGGGCTCGCGTTGACGAGAATCATCCCTCCACCCTTATCGTCGGAGGTACCCACGTTGGCGTATCCTCTGGTAATGACGAACCCGTCGATGACGGCTGTAGAATTCGTGCCATTGCTCCTGACCACGTGATACGAGTTGTCTTCTTTCGCGAATGCACCGATCTCGCCGCTCAAAACGGTCGGGGACACCGCCATGATGCGCTGGGAGAGCGACGTCTCGACGCCGGCGAACCCGCCGAAGAGAGCCACTCCATTATTGAGGACGAAACTCGCCGCGCGGTCGGTTCCCGTCGTCGGTTTGTACGTGCCGCCGGCGACCCACACAGTGTCGCCCGCAGCGGCGACCGAGAGGGCGTTCTGAAGATCGGTGAAGGCGTCCGTCCACGAGGTGCCGTCGTTGGCACCGTTGGCGTTTGCCTTGACGTAGATGACGGCTCCGGCCGGTTCGAACGTGCAGGCGATTAGAAGCGCGAGCAGAATATAGAAGGCGCTGGTACCGCAACTGGTTGGCCGACTCATCGTTGTGATCTCCGTTGTCTTTTCCGTGGTCGTTTCCGGGGCGGCGGAACGGTACAAAATACCGTACCGATAACCCGCGCCGCCGGTCAAGTTCCAATCCCCTTGCGAGGCAGACAAATGTCTGGTAAAATACAGGTGCCGCGCACTACAGAAAGCCCTACAGAAGGCCCCGAGGAGAAATCGGCGGGCCGCGGAACATCCTTGGAGGCGCATCGTGGAACGAATCGCTTGTGTGAATCTCAACGAATTTCCGCTCCAGCTTCTCCTGCGGCGGCGACCCGAATGGATGGACCACCCCGCCGCCGTCGTCAGCCGCGACAACGCGCAGGGGACCATCCTCCAGGTCAACGAACGTGCACGGGAACGCCGCATCCTCCCGGGGATGCGGTTCGCCTCGGCGCTTTCCTTGTCGAGCAATCTTCGCGCCGGTGTGGTGCCGCAAACCGAGATCGAAGAGACCGTTGCCGCGCTCTCCGAACGGCTCCGTTTTTTCACGCCCGACGTCGAACCGTCAACGCACGAACCTGGCGTGTTCTGGCTCGGGGCGGGGGGGTTGTCGCATCTCTATCCCTGTTTGAGAAAGTGGGGGGAGCTCATTCACAACGAGCTGGCTAAAGCGGATTTTCGGGCGTCCGTGGCGGCCGGCTTTTCGCGTTTTGGCACGTACGCAGCGGCAAAAACGCGCGCCGGTGCGACCTGTTTCGAGGATCCCGCGGACGAGAAGGCCGCCGCGTCGAAGGTGCCGATCGAGAGACTGGGGTTCGACCCGGATCTCCGCGACGCGCTGGGAAAGCTCGGTATCACGACGCTCGGGGAGTTCCTGAACCTCCCCGCCTCCGGGGTTCTCAAACGATTCGGGGCGGAGGTGCTCCATCTCCACCAGCTCGCCAGGGGAGAGATCTGGGCGCCGCTCCAGCCCGATAGGCCCGCCGAACCGGCCGCCGGACGGGCCGTTCTCGACTACCCGGAAACGAACCTCGACCGGCTGATGGCCGTCGTCGAAAGTCTGCTCGACCCCGTTCGCGCGACATTGGAAAAGCGCGACGAGCTCATCGCCGCGCTCGAGTTCCGCTTCGTTTTCGACGACAAGGGAAAACACACCGAGCGGATCGAGCCCGCCAGTCCCACTCTCGATGCCGTGCAGATCCTCGAACTCACGCGTCTCCGTCTCGCTTCGATGCCGCTCGCGTCGGGTGCGACCGACATCGTCGTCGAGGCGAGAAGCACGCGCGCCCATCGGAGAGAGCGCGACCTTTTCGAGAAAAAGTCCCCGCGCGATCTCGACGCCGCCAACCGGGCGCTCGCGCGCGTGCGCGCCGAGTTCGGCGAGAGGTCCGTCGTGAAAGCCCGTCTTCGCGACGGGCATCTCCCCGAGGCGAGTTTCGAGTGGGAGCCGGCGAAAAAGATCTCCGCTCCATCGCCGCGAAGCGTCGTTCTTCGTCCGCTCGTTCGCCGCATATACGCGAGGCCGATCCCCTTTTCGAAAACGCGCCACCGCGAGCCCAAGGCGGCGCTCGCGCATATGTTCGAAGACCGGCTGATCGAGGAGACGATCGGACCCTACGTCATCACGGGAGGATGGTGGGTGAGAGAAGTCCAGCGTGAGTACTACTTCGTCCGCACGGAAACCGGCCGGTGGCTGTGGCTCTACTACGACCGGCGGAGAAAGTGCTGGTTCCTTCACGGAGAGGTGGAATGATCGTCGGCTTCGCAACGGGCAAGCCGACAATGTAGAGAACATCCCCGGACTTGACCTCGACGACATCGTCGCCGATGCCGATGCGCGCGCGTCCGCAGAGCACGTACTGTTCGTGCTCGACCGTGTTCGTGTGCGGGGGGATGCTCCCTTGGGGTTCGATGACGAACCGCCGGAGCGCGAAGCTCGGGGCTTCATCGGGCCCGATGAGGACCTGGCGGGAGGCGCCTTTTCCCGCGGAGACCGTTTCGCGCGGGACGCTGCCCGAGTGTTTTATCGGCATACCTGCTCTCCTTTCGTGTTCTCGGCATCAAATAAGCACAACTTCCGCCGGTTTTTCCAGGGTTATCGGAGCGGGGCGCTCGCGGCAATCCACACATCAAACTGCGCTGCAATCTGTGGGGTTGACCGCAACGGACTCGAGGCTTTAGGGTTTTGGGCATCGGGTCCGCGGACGGTTCCTGAATGGATCCGCAGACGGAAAGGCAACGGTCACGTCATGGAATTGCCCCAGTACACGTTCTACGGAAATCTCGTACGCTATTGGATCATCGCCCTTGTAATCACCATCGGCGTGTTCGCGGCGCTGCGGATATGTCTCCGCCTATTCGTCGCCCACTTCGCCAAGCTTTCGAAACGGACAAAGACGGACATCGACGACCTCGTCATCCACACTCTCCACAAGACGAGACCGCTCATCCTGTTCGTCGTATCGATGTACATGGGGAGCCTCGTTCTGCAGCTGAGCGACCGGGCCCACACCGCGCTCCTCAAAATCCTGATCATCGTACTGTGGCTTCAGATCGGTGTGTGGGCGACCGCAGCATTTCGCTACAGGCTCGAATCGTACCGCAAACGCAAGCTCGCAACCGACGCGTCCGCCGCAACCGTCATCACCGCGATCGGTTACGCAGGGCAATTCTTCATTTGGCTGATTGTCCTTATCGTCGTCCTCGACAACCTCGGCGTGAAAGTCACCACACTGATCGCCGGTCTCGGTGTCGGCGGTATCGCCATAGCTCTCGCCGTTCAGAGCACTCTGGGCGATGTGTTAGCGTCGCTTTCGATCATTTTCGACAAGCCCTTCGTCCTCGGCGACTACCTGAGCATCGGCGAACTCCAGGGAACGGTCGAGCACATCGGCCTCAAGACGACGCGGCTCCGGAGCTTGTCCGGCGAACAGCTCGTGTTCTCGAACAACGATCTGCTGCAGAGCCGTATACGGAATTACGAGGGAATGACCGAGCGCCGCGTGTCCTTCTCGATTGGAGTGACCTACCAGACGCCGCGCGAGAAGCTCGTGCGCATCCCCGAAATTCTTCGCGCAGCGGTCGAGGCAGAGACGCAGGCTCGTTTCGATCGCTCGCACTTCAAGGCGTACGCGCCGTCGTCTCTCGATTTCGAGACGGTCTACTACGTCCTCGCCCCCACATACCGGACGTACATGGATGTTCAGCAGGGAATCAATCTCAAGATCCACGCGCGGTTCGAGGAAGAAGGGATCGACTTCGCCTACCCGACGCAAACGCTTCACGTCGTCAAGCCAGTCGCGTGACGGCGGGGTGACGGGGCTGTGCAGGCCCTGCGCTCCGCCCCCGCCATTACACGGGCCGCGGGGGCCACGGTCCCTGCCATTCATCGAGGATTCTGCCAATCTCCTTGGCGCTGCGGGCTCCGACGACGCCTTTTCGCCACTGACTCTCCTGAACCATTCTGGTGACTTCACCGAGCACTTTCACGTGGGCGTTCGCGTCACTCG
>CAZYCB010000358.1:0-3086 GCA_964645735.1 uncultured bacterium
TGTCGGAGGGCCGTGCGGGCCTGGTCACGCTTCGAACGACCATAGGGACGCGAGCGATCGTCGACATGCTGAGCGGCGAACAGCTCCCCAGGATCTGCTGAACCGCTCGAGACGCGCGCTCCCGAATACGCAAGGAGAACCGATTTGGCCAACCGGATCGTACAGAAGAAAGAGCTCGTCGAAAACATATTCGAGATGGTCGTGGAGGCACCGCTCGTCGCCGCCAAGGCCCAACCGGGGCACTTCGTCCTGGTGATGCCGGAAGAGCGGAGCGAACGAATCCCCCTGACGATCGCGGACTTCGACCGGGGAGCGGGAACGATCACGCTCGTCATCATGGTCGTCGGCACGACGTCGATGAAGACCACGAGGCTCTCGGTCGGCGAGAGCCTGTACGCGCTTGTCGGACCCCTGGGTCACCCGTCTGAGATAAAGGATTTCGGAACGGTCGTCATGGTTGCGGGCGGCGTGGGAACCGCACCGATCTACCCGATCGCGAGACTTCTCCACGAAACGGGAAACCGCGTGATATCGATACAGGGGGCGAGAACAAAGAGCCTTCTCTTCTGGGAAGACAAAATCGCTTCGGTGAGCGACGAGCACATCATCACGACGGACGATGGGACGTACGGCCGAAAGGGCGTCGTTACGGAACCGCTGAAGGAGCTCCTCGAGAATGACCGCGAGAAGCGCGTTGGCTGCGTCTACACCATCGGTCCGGCGATCATGATGAAGTTCTGTTCCCTTGCTACAAAACCCTTTGGCGTTCGGACGATCGCGAGCCTCAACTCGGTCATGGTGGACGGAACGGGAATGTGCGGGGGCTGTCGCGTCGACGTCGGCGGCAAAACTCTTTTCACCTGCGTCGACGGCCCCGAATTCGACGCGCATGCAGTGGCTTGGGATACGCTGATGCACCGCCAACGCATCTACCTCAAAGAAGAGAAATGTTCTTTGGATCGATACATCGAGGAGGCTGGGATTAAGTGAGCGCCGAGGAGAAAAAGAAGAAACCGATAATCCCCAAGAAGACTCCCATGCCCGAACAGGCACCGGAGGTTCGGAGGCGCAATTTCCAGGAGGTCCCGTTCGGATACACGCCGGAACAAGCCCGGCAGGAAGCCGAACGCTGTATCCGGTGCAAGAAAGCTCTGTGCATGAACGGGTGTCCGGTAAACGTCGACATCCCCGGGTTCATTGCGTTGATCGCGGCGGGCGACTACGTCGGAGCGGCGAGAAAGATCAAGGAGACGAACTGCCTCCCGGCGATTTGCGGTAGAGTGTGCCCTCAGGAAACGCAGTGCGAACGGGAGTGCGTGCTGGCGAAGAAATTCGAACCTGTCGCCATCGGCCGGCTCGAACGCTTCGCCGCCGACTACGAGCGCGAGCACGATTTGATCGAACTGCCGCAGAGCCTTCCGCGCAATGGAAAGAAGATCGCCGTCGTCGGGTGCGGACCGGCCGGCCTCACCGCCGCGGGAGATCTCGTTGTTCTCGGTTTCGAGGTAACGATCTTCGAAGCGTTTCACAAACCGGGCGGGGTGCTGATGTACGGGATACCCGAGTTCCGTTTGCCCAAGGCGATCGTCGAAAAGGAAGTGGATTACCTCAGCAAGCTCGGCGTGACGATCGAGTTCAACCAGGTGATCGGTAAATCGATCACGATCGAAGAATTGTTCAAGGATCACGGCTTTTCCGCGGTCTTCATCGGCGTCGGCGCGGGGCTTCCCAGTTTTCTCGGAATTCCGGGCGAGGATCTCGGGGGCGTGTACTCGGCCAACGAATACCTGACGCGATCGAACCTGATGAAGGCGTTTCTCTTCCCCGAGTTCGACACCCCCATCGTCAGAGGCACCACCGTGTGCGTCGTCGGCGGCGGCAACGTCGCCATGGACGCCGCTCGGACCGCCCTGAGGCTCGGCGCAGACAACGTTTACATCGTCTACAGGCGCTCGAGGACGGAACTCCCCGCCAGAGCCGAAGAGATTCATCACGCCGAGGAGGAGGGCATCATATTCAAACTCCTCTCGAATCCAGTCGAAATCTTCGGAGACGAGAACCGCAGAGTAAGGGCCATCAAATGTCAGGAGATGGAACTGGGGGAGCCTGACGCCTCGGGGCGGAGAAGACCGGTCCCGAAGAAAGACGCCTACTTCACCATCGATACCGATCTCGTCATCATCGCGATAGGCGGCGTCGCCAATCCCCTGCTGACGAAGTCCGTCCCCGGGCTCGAACTCAACAAGTGGGGGAACATCGTCACGGACGAGAACGGAAGGACATCGCTGCCGTTCGTGTGGGCCGGCGGCGACATCGTCACGGGGAGCGCGACGGTGATCGAAGCGATGGGTGCGGGGAAAAAGGCCGCCGCGGATATGCACGAGCTTCTCACTGCCCCCGCCGGCGAAACGTCACCCTGGCGCTAACTCCGGAGTCATTTCATGGGGCTCCGTGGAGGGGTTGTCTCAGGCCCTTCTGCGAAAGCCAGCGAGAATCGGCCGCCGCAGTGTTAGGAAGACCAACGGATAGAGATCCTCAACGGACCGCCCTCGTGTCTCGAAGCCCGCAAGCACACGGTGGACGGGTTGTTCGAAGTCATCGCAAATGGACACGCGAGTAACAAGGGCGGCGCGCAAAGCCGGGCTTGCTGCAGAGGCCCTCGCGCGTTACATTCTGGACAAAACCTTCGTCTTCCGATAACGTGTTACGCTTTCCGCCGCAGGAAAGCGCGATTCAGCTGTACGACCGTTCCGGCTGAGCGATCTCCGATTGCGGGACTGTCGTGAGTCCCCTCGCCGGCAGTTAGGGCATCCTTACGTTCCACTTCGGATCGGGCGACCGGAAGCGCGCGTACGCACCGGAGGAAACTGTAGACTTGGAAAAGCTCGTCGATGCGGTGTTCGGCACCGTCGTCCTCGTTCACGGGGCGAGCGGCAATCCGTTTTCTCTCGTCTGGCCGACGCGCCGTACCCCGAGACACTCCTGTTCGATCTCGACGTCGAGTGGTGGCAAATGAAGCGAGGCAACGCGGCATACAGCAATCCTCTGACCAGGCACCTGCCGGTAAGGACTCTCGCATTCCGGCT
>CAZYCB010000359.1:0-5056 GCA_964645735.1 uncultured bacterium
CGATCCGCGGCAGAACCATCGCCCCGAGGCTGTGCCCCAGGACGAAAATTCTCTCCGGGTCGATTCCTGCCTTCTCGCGAAGGAGAGACACGGCGGACAGTGCGTCGTCGATCGTCTCTTCCTTGACGGTGAGATGGGCGATGACCTCCGGTGTGAACTTGACCGCATGTTCCTTCGTTCGTTTCTCGTACCGCAATACGGCGATTTCGCGCGACGCAAGCCCCCAAGCGAGATCGCGGAACGGCCGGTTCGGACCGATGGCCTCGTCGCGATCGTTCGGCCCCGACCCGTGGACGAGGACCACTGCGGGGAACGGGCCGTCGCCTGCGGGAATGGTGATAGTCCCCGAGAGGGCCCATTCGCCGCTGCCCACCTTGACGTCCTCTTCGCGAAACGCGTCCTGCTTCACGTACGCCGGGGGCACGTACGGACTGGTCGACTGCGCGGGCTGAAAGAGCAGCCCGGCAACCTCTCCGGCCTCGTTGAACGCGATCCTTAAATCGATCGTCATCTGTTCGAATTCCCACGTGACGAAGACCATGTCGTACTGCTGGTACTTCTCCGCGCGGATTCCGGTCTGCCGCTTGAACGCGCCGAGCCTTCCTTCGAGGGATTCGCGGGCCTCCTTCATCTTGTCGAGAGGGAACGCGGTCTTCATCGTCGCGTCGAATTTCGCCGAGACGGCCTCGTACTCCTTCTTGAGAAACTGGTCGGCGATCGTCTGGCCGTCGGCGATGCGTGCCGCGGCCACCGTTCCCGCCGGGGCCGCCGCACCGGTCTTCGATGTGTCGACGGGCGCCGGGGCCTGGTCGGCGGGCGATGAGGAATCGGCGCCGGACGCACTGGGCGCGCCGACAACGCACAGGATCGCCAGACCGGCTGTGCAAACCAGCGAAGCCAAGCGGACGATGGTCTTCATGCTCCACTCCTTGGACAAGAGTCCGTTCCGTCAGACCCCTTGCACGAGAATCATGTTGGTTCTGGCGGCGGACTGCCGGAGTTTCTTCGCCGCTCTGTACATGTCCGAACTCCACCATTCCTTCGCGTTCTCGGCCGATGGAAACTCCAGGATGATGACGCGTCCCGCTTGCCATGTTCCCTCGAGCGATTCGACCGCCCCTCCTCGAACGAGGTACCTTCCCCCGAACGCGGCGAGCGTTGGAGCTGCGAGCTCCTTGTACACTTCGTAGCGGACAGGATCGGTGATCTCGACATCGACGATCATATAAGCTGCCATTTTTGCCTCTCCCGTCAGCGGACACTGCTCGAATTCGCGCCAATGGATGACAGGGGCCGATAAAGACGGCCCGGGACGTCGAAAGCGGCGTCCGCCGTCACTTCAGCAGTTTCGCGGTCAGCCTGATCTCCGGCCCGGCGAGCGCCTTCGACACCGGACAGTTTTTCTTCGCGGCCTCGGCGTGTTCGGCAAAGCCCGCCTCGGTGAGATCGGGCACTTTGGCTTCAGTGTTGAGCTCGATCAGCGTGATCGTGGGGCCTTCGCCCAGGTGAACGGCGGCGGTAGTGTGGATCCGAGTGGGAGTGAACCCCGCGTTGGACAGGATAGCCGCGAGGAACATGCTGAAACACCCCGCGTGCGCGGCGCCGATGAGCTCCTCCGGGTTCGTCCCGCGCCCCGATTCGAAGCGCGATGCGAAGGTGTACGGCCCCTCGTAGGAACCGCTCCCCAGCTTCATGACGCCGGCGCCTTTTTTCAACGTTCCTTTCCAATCGGCCGATGACGTGCGAACCGACATGGCATCCTCTCTTTCTCGAGTTTGTTCTCTAACGAATGCGGCTTCCGATTCCTCCGTCCATTATACTCTGCCGCCGGCGCGCTGCCAATCGCGCTTTCAAAACGCCGCCGAAAGGTCTAGAATGTGGCGGAAACGGTGCCATGCGGCGTTTCTCTTGTCGCTATCGAAGGAAGGTGCATCCGATGCGCAAAAAGCGTGTGTCGAATTCGCTGTGGATCGTTCTCTCGCTCCTGGCGTGTCTCGTACTCGTTCCAGTGGCGAGCTTTTCGGAAGACTGGGCGGGGCTTTCCAAACAGCTCCACGAGCGGTGCGTGAAATACAACGCCGACGTCAAAGACATCTCGATCGTCATGGAGATGCGGGCGATGTCGCCCGAAGGAGATGTCGTAACGGCGATATCGGCCGTCCAGAAAGGCAAGAAATCCCGGGCTGAGATTCAGATGCAGGGGCCGGGCGGCGCCGACATGCCCCCGGGGATGGCCGACATAAAGATGACCGTCATCCATGACGGCAAGAAGACGTGGATGATCAGCCCGATGATGGGAAAGATGGAAGTCCCCGAGGAAGAGGCCGCCAAGTACCAGCACCAGTGGTCGTGCGACGAATACCTCCCGGCCGAGGCTGAGGTCGCCGGCAGCGAGACCGTCGCGGGACGCGAATGCCTCGTCGTCGTCGTCAAGGACAAGACGTTGCCCTACACGAAGCTCTGGATCGACAAGAAGACACTCGATCCGGTGAAGACCGAGATGAAATCCGAGGACGGAAAGACGTTGAGCGCGATCTTCTCCGAGTACAAGAAGCTCACCGGCGAATGGAACTATCCCTACAAGACCGAGATGTTTCAGGACGAGACGCTCATCTCGACGATGATCGCCAAGTCCGTCGGCGTCAACACGGGGGTTTCCGACGATCTCTTCAACGCCGAGAAGCTCGAGGCCAAGGGCCCGGACATGAATGAGATGATGAAAAAGATGGAGGACCAGAAGGCGGGCGAGGAGAAGAAGAAATAGCGGTGCCGCGATTCCGGCGCCGACACCGGCGTAGGGCGCGCGCCGACGGAAAGCGCGAATCGGCGGTTCGATGAACCGAAGAGAGGGGCGAAATCAGCCCCTCTTTTTTTGCCACCAGCTGAACTTGTGTATGAACAGGGTCGTGAGCCAGCCGAGGATGACCATGGCTACGAGGAAAAGGAGATAGGTCACGCGCCAGTCCATTCCCTTCGTCATCATGCTGAACTCGGACATCCCGCCGATGCTCGCGATCAAATTGAGGGGCAGGAAAACGGTATTGATGATGGTGAGGTTCTTGAGGATCACGTTCATGTTGTTGTTGACGAGCGTCCCGCGCGCATCCATCAATCCGGAGAGAATGCTCGAGTAGATCTCCGCCTGCTTGGAGCACTGGTTGTTCTCGATCATGATGTCGTCGAGAAACTCCACCTGCGCCTGCGACAGCCCGATCTTGTCGACGTGATTCCGTATTTTCGTGAGAACGACGGTATTGCTGCTGATCGCGTTGAGATAGTACGTGAGGCTCTCTCCCAGGCTGAACATCTGAATCAGATATTCGTTTTCGAGCGCCGTGTTGATCTTGTACTGGACCTCCCTCGAGATCTGCTTGATGACCTTGAGATGTTCGAGAAAATGCCGTGTGGTTTGCGAGAACAGGTTGAGCACGATGTCGGACACCGTGTCGATATGCTGGGGCTGCTTGCCGTTGGCGAGCCCGATGTCCTCCCCGAGGATGATCACCAGCCTGTCTTTCATCAGGACGAGTCCGACGGAGGACACGTTGAAGCCGACGTGTTCCTGGAAACTGTAGTTCTCCGGCCGTTTCCAGATGATGAACGTGTGTTCGGGCTTGAACTCGACGCGCGACACCTCGTCGGGGTCGAGAGCGGACGATAACGAGTGCTCGTCGAGGTTGGTCGTGCGCAGTATGGTCTGTCTTTCGTCCGCGTCGGGGTTCACGTACATGTGAATCTTCGCGGAATCCGCTCCGTTCGCCACCAGGACATTCCCGACGAGATCATATGTTTTGAACATTGGTGCTCCTTCTGTAAAAAGCGAAACGGCCTAGGGACGGATGTAATCGGCGAGTTGAGTTTGATAACGGTCTTTTGGTCTGATTTCAGCGGTCGCGGCAGGGCGTGCGAGGGCGAGAAGGAGCGCCGGCACCATCAGAAAACGGAGCATGGGAAAATAAAGTATCCGGCTTCTGTTCAAGCGGGATCTCCTCGGCTTCATGGACGCACGCGGTCATGATATCGGCCTCCGTTAGTAAATCCCCGGGAAGAGGCTCCGGGTCGATTTCCGGTACGCGACGTAATCCTCTCCGAACGCTCCCTCGAGTGCGGCTTCCTCCACGCGGATCCGATACACGAGCGCCGCGGAGACCAGCAGCACGATGGCGGCGAGCGAGAGCCAGTTGCCGTACGACAGCGCCACTCCGAAAAACGTGAGGAGAAGGCCGGTGTACGACGGATGGCGAAGGTGCCGATACAACCCCGTGCGCACGAGCCTATGGTTCTCGGCGACGGTGACGGATGCCGTGAAGAACCGTCCGAGAGTGATGATCGCCGTCCACCGGATCGCAAGACCTACGGCCAGGATGACGAGAGCGATCCCATGGAGCCAGGGCACCGGGAAACGGATCGTGGCCGCATCGACCTTCCGTAGGGCGATGGCGGCAAAGACCCCTGCGGCGATAGCGCCCCAGATGAAGGCCATCGACCCCGCGTCCCGGCCGATCGTGCGGCGGTGTCGTGCGCGCGTGGCGACCGCCAGAACGATCTCGGATGCGAGCCAAACGAACGCGACGATCTCGAGTATGAGCGTGATGGGATGCATGTGACCTCGCTCGTTGGGCCCTAGCGTAGCGGGTCGGATATCGATATGGGAAAGGAAAAAAACGCTGCCGGGAAACAAAAATCACGCGATCGGGTAAGGACCCCAAAGGGGAAGGAAGGACCCCAGGGGAGAGGATGTCACCGGGACGAGAGGTTCTTCTTGATGCGGGCCTTCGCGTCTTCCGGGAGTCCGCCCGTGGATGTGTCCTCGAACACGCCCGCGGAGCCTGCGGAGGCCTTCCCCATCGACCGGGAGAGCCGGCCGAGCATCTGGATATTGTTGTGGTAGGTCCGGCAGAACCTGCAGACCAGGAGGTGGTACCACAGCTCGAACGTCCGCAGCCCTGTGACGCCTCGTTCCCTCAGCTCGGAGGACCGGATGGCAGATTCCTTGCAGTTGATCATCATGGTCTCAGCGAACCTCCTTGCGCGCGGGCCCGAACCAGTTGGCGTC
>CAZYCB010000360.1:0-2829 GCA_964645735.1 uncultured bacterium
CGCGATGGCGGGCTGTTCGGGAAACAGCACCGCCATGTCCGCCGCTGGGGCCGACAAGTATGCCGCGTTCGATAAGTTCGTCGGCGAGATGATGAAGAAGTACGACGTACCCGGCGTGGTGGTCGTCATCGCCACCGCCGACACCACCGAGTTCATCAAGGCCTACGGCGTGCGCAGCATCGCCGACAAGAAGCCGATGGACACCAAGACGAGGTTCCAGCTCGCCTCGGTCAGCAAGTTCTTCGCCGCTGCGTCGATCGGCCTGGTCGTGGAATCCGGGAAGGTAACCTGGACCGATCCCGTGAAGAACTACTACCCGGACTTCCAACTCAAGTCGGCTCGGCTCACCGACGCCTGCAGCCTCAAGACGCTGCTCAGCCACCAGTCCGGGCTGCTGGGGTACGACGGGGAGATCCTGGGACGCCAGGGGTGGACGTACCCGGAGATCATCACCCGCGTCCGCTACATGGCCGTCGACGAAGGGGATCTCTCGAAGACGCCGCCGGAACCGCCGGCCGCGTACTCCAACATGGGCTTCTTCCTGGCCGGCGAGTTCGCCGCGTACATGGATGCCGACGTCAAGGCGCTCGACTGGGTCAGGCTCGTCGATACCCAGCTGCTCGCGCCGCTGGGCATGGCCCGGTCGACCGCGGACGACTCGGTCGTGTTCGGGGCGCCGCCGCCGGACGAGAATTTCGTCGCCGGACACTGGAAGAAGACCGGCACGCTCGAGGTGATGGAGCGCGAGCAGGACACCCTACCGCCCGCCGGCTCCATCATCTCGACCGGCGAGGACATGGTGCGCTGGATGCGCATGCTGCTCGGCCACGGCCAGCTGGAGGGAAAGACCATCCTGAAGGGCGAGACCGTCGACGCGATGTTCGCGGACGTGAAAGAGACCTCGGCCCATGGGAGCCCGACAGGCGGAAAGACCTGGTTCGGCCTGGGGACGGAGACCTACGAGTTTAAGACCAAGGAGAAAACCTGGTACATCGTTTCGAAGAACGGCGCGCTCAACGGCGTGCGCACGAACCTTGTGCTCATCCCGGACAAGAAGATCGGCATCTTCGTGATCGCCAACAAGAACCTGAACCAGTTCCCGGAGGCCATCGGCTACCGCTTCCTTGTGGACCAACTCGGCGACGGCGTGGACAAGGACGGCAAGGCCATCGACCTGCAGGCGAAGGCGTGGGCGGACGAGGCCGTCTGGTCCGCGCTGGAGAAGGGGTGGCCGATGAAGGCGAACCCCAAGCCCGTGACGATCCCCGCCGACCAGAAGGTCGGCACCTACAAGAGCGACCTCTACGGCACGTTCAAGATCACCGAAAAGACGGACGGCAGCGGCAGCTTCGCGATGACGGGAGTGGACAAGCCGTACTCGGCCACCCTCCTGCACTACGACGGGGACCAGTACCTGTTCGACTGGGGCAACCCCGACGACATGCCGGGCGTGGCGCAGTTCACCCAGACCGCAGGGGTGGTGACGAGCTTGGAGGGCCAGACGGTGCCGCACCTCATCAACTACGGGACGTTCACGCGTACCGGCCCCTGACGTCGAAGCGCCGCGCGTCCATGTCCTTGGGGCGTGTGTCGAACGTATCTTCTACAGTTGATAAAAAATAGTTCTTCCATATTAGGCAGATATCTACATTGAAAAAGTTCTTGGCACCACAGACTGCTCTTTGACAACATGCTTTGCGTCATGCCACTTCCCGGATCGTCGGCGGGATGGCCACGCCAACCGCCTGGAAAACCTTGCCGCAGGTCCCGAGACATTCGCTTCTTATGGCGAGCGTCTTGCCCCTGTCTTCAATCGTAATCTCCTGCAGGGCCTTGAGATCCTGCTTGATGTCGGCCCATTCGAAACATTGACCGGCTTTCGCCAGCCTGCGATCCAACTCCTTCCGGATGACCAGGGCCAAGAAGCTGCAGAAGACATGCCCCCTGATAGTTTCATCCAACTTATGGAAAACGGGCCGAGTGTCCAGAACCGACTTCATGTCCCGGAAGACCTGCTCGACCTGCCAGAGTTCCTTGTACTTGAGGGCTGTCTGCTCCGCCGTCAGCGTGGTATTCGTCTTGAGGACCCACTTCCCATCGTACCGCGCCTCTTCTTCGATCTTTTCCTGATTGACGGCGACGGTGTCCCGATCCAGTTTCAGGTACTTCCGGTAGCCCTTGTTCCCCACGAGAGATTTTGGATTGTTCTTGAGCTTTTCCAGCAGGGAATCGATGATCGCCTGCCGATCCGCCGCATCCTTCCGGGCCTGCTTTTCATTCAGGCAGACTATGTAACGGTGGCCACCCAGTAACACCACCTCCTTAACCTTCAGAGGGGAAGGATCTTTGGCGGATGAACCCTCGGGATGAACCTCCCGGTAACGGCCGGCACGGGAGAGGACCTCCTCCTTCACCTCTTTACTCCTTCTCATCCGGGCGCCCAGGATGTAAGAGATCTTCTCCTCTTCCAGGTAAGCCATCGTCTCGGCGCTGATCATCCCTCGATCCGAAACGACGCAGATCCGTCCGATCCCAAACCGGCTCCGCAGTCTCTTGATCACCGGAACGAGCGTCGTCACATCCGTCGTATTCCCCGGCCACATCTCAGAGCAGACCGGCTGACCGTGATCGTCCAAGATGACCCCCACCACCATCTGATGGAGGTCGGGGCGATGATCCTTGGTGTGGCCCAACTCGCCGATCGTTTCGCCTCCTTCTCCTTCGAAGTAAATGGAGGTCGTATCGAAGAAGACGCAATCCAAACCGCTGAAAAGATCACGGCGCGCCAGGAACAGATCCTCTTCGATGACATCCTTCGTGCAACGCGGG
>CAZYCB010000361.1:0-13017 GCA_964645735.1 uncultured bacterium
AGGAGAAGTTCGAATCATCAGTGCGTGATTCGCTCTTTGACAGATGATTTCAAAACTGCAGGAGATCTTCAGCATACCCGAGCTCAAGCGCCGGGTGATTTACAGCCTGGGTCTGCTCGTCGTGTACAGGATCGGCGGGCATATTACCGTGCCGGGCGTTGACCCGTCCGTTTTGACCGCGTTCTTCCAGGGCAAGCAGGGAACGATCCTCGGGCTCTACGATCTCTTCGCCGGGGGGAACCTGGAGAAGGCGACGATCTTTGCGCTGGGCATCATGCCGTACATCAGCGCATCGATTATCCTCCAGCTCTTCGGGGCGGTTATTCCGTACTTCGAGAAGCTGAGTAAGGAAGGCGAAGAAGGCCGGAAGAAGATCACCCAGTATACTCGTTACGGTACGGTCGTTCTCTCGATGATCCAGGGGATCGGTATCGCGATCTTCCTCGAGAGCATGCGCGGGCCCGGCGGCGAACTCGCCGTGATGGCGCCCGGATGGGGTTTCCGTTTCATCACGATTTTGACCCTCACCGCCGGCACTATATTCGTGATGTGGCTGGGCGAGCAGATCTCCGAGCGCGGGATCGGCAACGGGATTTCTCTCATCATCACGATAGGAATCATCGCGCGTTACCCGATCGACACGCTCAACACCTACCGCGCGGTCTCGATCGGCCAGCTGTCGCCCTTCAAACTTGCTATCCTGATCTTGATCATGATATCGGTGATCGCGGGGATTATTTTCGTCACGCAGGGGCAGAGGAGAATTCCCGTCCAGTACGCGAAGAGGGTCGTCGGCCGCAAGATATACGGCGGCCAGGCGAGTCACCTCCCCCTCGGGGTGAACATCGCGGGCGTTATTCCCATCATCTTCGCGCAGTCGATCATCATGTTTCCCGGGACCATCGCCGCGTTCTTCCAGGATTTCGCCTTCATGCAGACCGTGGCCCAGATACTCTCCCCGGGGAACATCGTGCACGTGATTCTCTATTCGGTCATCATCATTTTCTTTACGTACTTCTACACGGCGATCGTTTTGAACCCTGTTGACGTCGCCGAGAACATGAAAAAATCCGGCGGGTTTATCCCCGGCATACGGCCGGGAAAGAAGACCGCCGAGTTCGTCGATCGGGTACTCACGCGGATCACGCTCCCCGGAGCGTTCTTCCTGGCGTTCATCGCGGTGCTGCCCGAGGTCCTGCTCACGAAGGCGAACGCTCCGTTCTACTTCGGCGGCACGGGTCTTCTGATCGTCGTCGGCGTGGTCCTCGACACGCTTCGGCAGATCGAGTCGCACCTTCTGCTCCGGCACTACGAGGGATTCACCAAGCACGGGAAGCTCAGAGGGAGACGCTAGTGAACCTCGTGATCTTGGGAGCCCCGGGGTCGGGCAAGGGAACGCAGGCGGCGCGAATCGCCGATCGGGAGGGGATTCGCCACATATCGACGGGAGATCTGCTCCGCGACGCCGTGGCCAAGGGAACCGAACTCGGCAAGCGCGTGGCGGGCATCATGGCCTCCGGCCAGCTCGTCCCGGACGACGTCGTTCTCGATCTCCTGCGGGATAAGCTCGCCGACGCTGCGGAGCGGCAAGGGCACAACGGGTGGATTCTCGACGGGTATCCGCGAACGGTCGGTCAGGCGGAGGCGCTCGAGGCGGTGCTGCGAAAGACCGGCGAGACGATCGACGCGGTCATTTATATCGAACTCGACCCCGAAGTGGTCGTGAAACGCCTGTCGAACCGGCGCACCTGCGTGGCGTGCAAGGCGGTATACCATCTGGTCAATAATCCGCCCGCCCACGAGGGCGCGTGCGACGCGTGCGGGGGCAAGATCGTTCTTCGCGAGGACGACAAGCCGGAGACGATCCGAAAGAGGCTGGAAGTTTACAAGAAGGAAACGCTGCCGATCCTGAGCCTCTACGAGAGACATCACAAAGTACACCGCGTGGACGGCTCGAAGCCGATCGAAGAGGTGACGTCGAAAATCGCGGGGCTGATCGGCGTATGATCTATCTGAAATCGCCCGGTGAGATTGCCATCATCAAGCGGAACGGGGCGATTCTGAAGTTGTGTTTCGAAACGGCCGCCGAGATGGCGAAACCGGGGGTCAAGACGGCGGAACTCGATCGCGCGATCGAGAAGATCATCTTCCAGCACAAGGGAAAGCCGTCGTTCAAGGGATTTCATGGGTACCCGGCGACGACCTGCATCTCGGTGAACGATGAGGTCGTCCACGGGATCCCTGGCGGCCGGGTCCTCGAAGAAGGGGACATCTGCGGGGTGGATGTAGGAGTTTTCAAAGACGGGTACCACGCCGACGCGGCGAGGACGTTTCCCGTCGGAAGGATCTCCCAGGAGGCGCGGAAGCTCCTTGACGTGACGAGCGAAGCGCTAAACGGGGCGATCGGCAAGGCGCGGATCGGCAACAAACTCGGCGACATCTCGCACGCCATCGAAAGCTACGTGGTCCGAAATGGTTTCTCCGTGGTGAAGTCGCTCGTTGGCCACGGGATCGGACAGCAGATGCACGAGGAGCCCCAGGTGCCGAACTTCGGTCCCGCTTCCCAGGGTCCGGAGCTGCAGACGGGGCTCGTGATCGCGATCGAACCGATGGTCAACGTGGGGCGGAGCGACGTTTTCACGCTCCAGGATGGGTGGACGGTGGTAACGGCGGATCACAGTCTCTCGGCGCATTTCGAGGATACAGTGGCGTTGACGAAGAACGGACCCGAGATTCTCACTCGTTAGGCAAGGGTCCGCACCAAGGGCCGGCTCTTATTAGATAGATGGCCAAGGAACAAGCGATAACGGTAGAAGGCACGGTCGTCGAAGCCCTGCCCAACACGATGTTTCGTGTGGAGCTCGAGAACAAACACGTCGTGCTCGCCCATGTGTCGGGCAAAATGAGGATGAACTTCATCAAGATCCTCCCCGGCGACCGGGTGACCGTCGAGCTCTCGCCGTACGATCTGACGAAGGGGCGGATCGTTTATCGGTATAAATGAGGAGCATGATCACCATGAAAGTACGAAGCTCGGTCAAGAAAATATGCCCTCACTGCAAGATCGTCAGACGCAGAGGCGTGGTGCGGGTTATCTGCAAGAACAAGCGTCACAAACAGCGTCAGGGTTAGGAACGTCGGAGACAGGTGTTGCACGCTCGAGAAAGGAGCATGATCGGTGGCACGTATCGCAGGGGTTGATATCCCTAAGGACAAATGCGTCGGAGTGAGCCTCACGTATATCTACGGGATCGGGCCCACGTCCGCGAAGAGCATCTGCGAAAAGACGGGTGTCGATCCGTACCGTCGGGTGAAAGACCTGACGGAAGACGAGACGATCAAGATCCGTAACGTCATCGAGAACGAGTACAAGGTGGAGGGGGCGCTTCGCGGCGAGGTGAGCTACAACATCAAGCGCTTGATGGACGTCAACTGCTATCGGGGACAGCGCCACAAGAGAGGCCTCCCCGTGCACGGGCAGCGCACGCGGACCAACGCGCGCACACGCAAGGGCCCGAAAACGAGACCGGGCGCAGGAAGAAAGAAGACGACGGCTTCGAAACCCGCCGCCTCGAAACCCGCGGCGCCGAAGCCGGCAGCTGCACCGCCCAAGCCGGCGGCATAGCGTAACGATCGAGACGTAACGATCCAGGAGGAAGTCTTGGCTAATCCGAAACGCGTGGCGAAGAAAAAGAAGGCGAGAAGGATAGACGTTGCGGGCATCGCCCACATCAAGTCGACTTTCAACAACACCATCGTGACGATCACCGACCAGGCGGGGAACGTCGTGTCGTGGGCGAGTCCGGGAACCATGGGTTTCAAGGGCTCGCGCAAGAGCACGCCGTTCGCCGCGCAGCAGGCGGCCGACCGGGCGGCGAGAGAATGCCTCGAGCTCGGGATGAAGAAGGTCGAGTGCTGGATCAAAGGCCCCGGCGCGGGGCGCGAGGCGGCGATCCGTTCTCTCAAGTCAGCGGGCCTCGATGTGACCGCGGTAAAAGACGTCACACCGATGCCGCACAACGGGTGCCGTCCGAGAAAAAGACGGAGAGTGTAACAACCAATCGACATGTAACGGGAGTGACCAATGGCGAGGTATCGAGACGCAAAATGCAAACTCTGCCGCCGGGAAGCCACCAAGCTCTTCTTGAAGGGTGACCGGTGTTATTCGAACAAGTGCGCGATCGAGAGACGCGAGTACGCTCCCGGTCAGCACGGCCGCCGGCGCAGGGGAAAGCCCTCGAAGTACAGCATCCAGCTGAGGGAGAAACAGAAGATCCGCCGGACGTACGGTCTCTTGGAGGCTCAGTTCCACAACTACTTCAAGAAGGCCATCCGTCAGAAAGGGATCACGGGGACGGCTCTGCTCCAGATGTTGGAGCGGCGGCTGGACAACATCGTCTATCGGATGGGTTTCTGCTCATCGCGAGCGACGGCGCGGCAGCTCATCCGGCACAATCACTTTCAGGTGAACGGCCGGAGGGTCAACATCCCGAGCTACCTCGTTTCGCCCGGCGAGCGCGTCGGACCGCGCGAGAAGAGCAAGAACCTTTTCATCATCCAGGAGAACATGAAGAACTTCGACTCGCGGCAAGTCGTTCCTTACCTGGATGTCGATCCGAGCAAAATGGAAGGCCAGCTTCTCGAGATTCCGTCGAGGGAAGCGATCCCCATTCCAATGGACGAGCGGTTGGTTGTCGAGCTCTATTCGAAGTAACGGATAGACCGAAGCAACGGACTCACGTGACGCAGGGTAGCTCCATGAGGAGGCACTGATACATGAAGTGGCGCAATCTTCTGATGCCGAAGGAAATTACCAAAGACCCGCAGGTCGTGACCCCAACGACGGGCCGTTTCATCATCGAACCTCTCGAGCGGGGGTTCGGACAGACGATAGGAAACACGCTCCGTCGGACGCTGCTCTCTTCGATCCAGGGCGCAGCGGTGACCGCGGTCCGGATGAAGGGAGTGCTCCACGAGTTGAGCAACATCCCGGGCGTGCTCGAAGACGTCACGGACATCATCCTCAATCTGAAGCAGCTCGTCGTGATCATGCACAGTGACGATCCGAAGTTCCTTCACCTCAGCCTGGAGAAGGAAGGTCCCATCACGGCGGCCGACTTCAAGGAGATCGCCGAAATCGAGATCGTCCACAAGGACCTCCTGATCTGCACCGCCACCGAGAAAACGAAGGTCGAGATGGAAGTCCTCGTCGGGCACGGCCGGGGATACGTCCCGGGCGAGAGCCACAAACTCGATGACTTCGACATCGGCCTCATTCCGGTGGATTCGAACTTTTCGCCGATCCGGCAGGTGTCGTACGTCGTCGAGAACACGCGCGTCGGTCAACGCACCGACTACGATCGGCTCGTTCTCGACATCACCACCAACGGCAGCATCAGTCCCGATGACGCACTGGGCTTCGCGGCGAAGATCGTCAAGGACCACATGCTCCTCTTCATCCACTTCGACGAAGAGCCGATGGAGGAGACAGAAGTGGTTGTCGACGAGGAGCTCGAGAAGCTCAAGGAACTCCTCGCCCGGAGCGTCGAGGAACTCGAGCTGTCCGTTCGTTCGAGCAACTGTTTGCGGCGCGCGAACATCAAGACGTTGGGAGACCTCGTCCGGCGAAGCGAGCAGGACATGCTCAAGTACAGGAACTTCGGGAAGCAGAGCCTCAAAGAGATCAGCGAGATTCTGAACGGAATGGGCCTGCATCTCGGCATGGACGTGGAAGCCGTTCTCGGCGGCGCCGGCGCAACGGCAGCCAGCAGCGGCGAGAAGAAGGAAGCCCCGGCCAAGGACGAAGAGAAGACGGAAGAGAAAGCGGAAGCTTTGTAAGGACTGGACATGAGACACCGATTCGATCACCGAAAATTGGGACGTAAGAAGCCGCATCGAAAAGCGATGCTCAACAACATGGTCACCTCGCTTTTCGACAAGGAACGGATTCAGACAACCGATCCCAAAGCGAAGGAAGCCCGCCGCCAGGCGGAGCAGCTCATCACGCGCGCGAAGAAGGGTTTTGCGGCGCACAAGGAACATCTCGCGCTCAAGGACGCGGGCAAGGAAGCCGAGTCCAAGGCGATGCAGGCCGTGGCGCTTGCCCATTGGCGCCAGGCGGGCCGCGTGGTTCGCAACCGCGTCGTGCTCAAGAAGCTCTTCGACGAGATCGCACCGCATTACATGGAGCGCCATGGCGGCTACACTCGAATCATCAAGATAGGGTACCGCCTGGGCGACAACGCGCGTACGGTTCTTCTAGAGCTCGTCGACACCAAGGTGACGAGCGAGCCTCTGACGAAGAAGGCCAAGAAGAAGGGCGAAAAGGTCGAGAAGAAAGGGGCCGAGGGTGAGGAGAAGGGCAAGGGGAAGAAGAAGGGGCGCAAAGGTGCGAAGGCGGCGGAGGGCAAAGAAGAGAGGACGCACGTGAAAGGTGCGACCAAGGGGAAGGGAAAAATCCAACCGCCCAAGACGCAGGAAAAAGGTTAGGAAAGAAGACCCGGGAAGGCACGCGTCGGCGGGGGTTTGGCCGGCCGGCGGGCGCACTCTCGACGGACACTACGGGCCCGCCGCGCCAGCGCGGCGGGCTTTTTTTCGTTGTTTACGCAAAACGTTCTCCTGGGGTAGTGTCTCGACGTGCGTTCCGTTTTTCGCATCGTCTTCCTCGTCGCGCTTCTCTTGCCGGCTCTCGCCGGCGCCGAGACGTATCTCCGGTCTCTGCTCCAACGCACGCCGATCCTTCCGAACGGGGAGCTGCGGGCGGCGTGGGTCGTTCGTGACGCTCTCAATTCCAAAACGGACGTCGACAGGGCGGTCGACTACGCCATACAAGCGCGATTTCAACTTCTGTTCGTCCAGGTGCGGGGCCGGGGCGACGCCTACTACCGTTCGACGCTCGAGCCGGAGGGGTCCTCTCTCGCTCGACCCATCGCCGAGTTCGATCCATTCGATTACTTCCTGAGACGCTGCCACGACGCGGGGATCGCCGTTCACGCGTGGGTCAACGTGTTTCTCGTCTGGTCCGACGGAGGGAGGACGCCTCCTCCGGGACACATCGTCGCCGAACACCCCGATTGGCTGGTGTCGAGTTCGTACGGTGTCCGCATGGATGAACGGCCGGTGGAAGACTGGCTCGAGCAGGGGCACACGGGGTACTTCGTGTCGCCGGCGCGCCGCGATGTACGCGAGTTCACGACGCGCGTCATACAGGAGATCGCCACGCGCTATCCCGTCGACGGGATACACCTCGACTACATCCGCTACCCCGGTCCGCAGTTCGACTTCAGTCCCGCAGAACGCACGGTCTTCGCACTGGAGTACGGAGTGGATCCGCTCGCGTTCATCGGCCGAAGCGGGACCGACCTCTCGAATTCGGAAGAACCCATTTTCGCGGAGCCCGGGAACGCCGCGCTTCTCGACAGCCTGCATGTCGTGTGGCGTGCCGCGCAGGTCGAGTCTCTCATCGTGGAGATACGGCGGGCGATCGGGGACATTCCTATTTCCGCCGCAGTTTTTCCCGAGGCCGAGAAGGCCCGCGTCGAGGAAGGCCAGGATTGGCTGCGATGGCTCCAAACGGGCGCCGTCGATTTCGTCGTTCCCATGGCGTACACGTACGAGCCGGACGAACTCGTTCGTCTGGTCGAAAAATACCGCCGCATGGTCCCGCTCGATCGGCTGCTCATGGGACTTCCCGTGTTCGATGGACGCGAGCGTTACCTGGGGTATTCGGTGTCGCTTCTGCGCCGCCAGGGAGTGTTCGGGTATGCTCTTTTCTCGGCGAACGAACTCCAGAAGCAGCCGTTCGCGATCGAGTTCATCGAGAGGGTGTTTCTCGAACCGCAGGAACAGGAGGAGGAAAGCCCTTGACAGGGGACGGCACTTCTATTATCATGCTATTGCGGTAATATGTATGTCTCTTTATAACAAGCGATTATCTAAGGACAAACCACGTGGGATCGGTTAAAGACATCCTCTTCGCAGGCCTCGGGGTGGTCGTGTGGATCGTCCTCGTCGTGTGGATCCTCCCCAAACTCGGCGTCCCCACCTGAGCGAGCAATTCCTGCCAGCGGCCAGTTGGGCCCGAAGAAAAAACCAAACAGAAGGAAAAGGACGATCGATGAACGATCCGTCGCGGGATAGATTCCAGAAGGCGTCGCGATTGCTCAAGTCGCTCGCGCACCCGCTTCGCCTCGAAATGATTTGCGGGCTTCGTCACCAGCCGTGCACGCAGACGTTCATCGCCGAAACGCTGGGGATTCCGCAGTCCTCGGTGGCGCAGCACTTGAAGGTGCTCCGCTCCGAAGGGCTGGTGAAGGCCGAGCGGCGGGGTGTGGAAGTGGTGTTCTCGCTCGCCGATCCGACCGTCACCCAGATCATCGATACGCTCTGCGGTCCGGATGACGCCGCGGTGCGCGACCCATACACGTGGCAGAACATCGCCATGCTCGAACGCGCGAGGAGAGCGTCGGGAGAGTGTTGATCGAGATCTGACGGCACGGCCGTCGAACGAAGACGCCGACGTTCCACCCTTGGAAAAAACGGAGAACATAAGATGCCGCTCTACGAATACAAGTGCGAACAATGCGAAATCGTGTTCAGCGATCTCCGGCGGGCCGCCGAACGCGAAGATCCCATACAGTGCCCCGAGTGCGGAGGCCAGGGAAAGATTCTGTTCAGCGCATTCGCTCAAGGGGGACAGGAGGATTCGTGTCCGAGCGGCGGCGAGTGCTCCTCCGGCTCCACCTGAGGCCTTCGCTAGCGCGCGAGCGGCGTGACCGCTCCCCCGATATTCCACGATGCACGCGATGCACGAGAGACTCCGGATAAACCCCGCTGTTCTTACCGCTCTCTTCCTGCTTGTCTTAACCGGTTGTGAAACGAGAGACGCTCGCACGCCGCAAGGTGTTCCGTCACTCGCAGGTTCTATCGTTTCGGGAAAGAGCATCGCCGCCGCAAACGCCATCGTCGCGACGTCGGATTCGATCGCGTCGTGGGTCGGCGTCGACGTCTTGCGAAAGGGCGGGAACGCCATCGATGCGGCCGTCGCCGTCTCCTTCGCGCTCGCCGTCACATATCCGCGGGCGGGAAACATCGGGGGCGGCGGGTTCATGCTCGTCCGGTTTTCCTCGAGCGAGAGCCATTTCATCGACTACCGCGAGACGGCGCCCGCGAAAGCGACGCGCGACATGTTCCTCGATGCCTCGGGCAATGTCATCGACAGTTTGAGCACGCGGGGGCATCTTGCCGCGGGAGTTCCCGGAACCGTGGCAGGAATGGCGCTCGCGCACGAGCGTTTCGGGTCGCTCCCGTGGAGCGATCTCGTGTCGTACGCATGGCATCTCGCGAAGGATGGCTTTCCCGTCGACGCGTTTTTCGTGAATTCCATCGCCAAGGAAAGGGCGCTTCTCGAAAGCCATGCGGAGTCCAGGAAGATCTTCGTCGATCCGGCGCTCTTGCCAGGCGACGTGTTCCGCCAGCCCGATCTCGCCGGGACGCTCCACCGGTTGATGACCGATGGAGCGAAGGACTTCTACGAGGGACAAACGGCGGACCTCCTCGCATCCGAAATGACGAGCGGCGGAGGCCTCATCACAAAGAAAGACCTCGCCGCGTACAAAGCGAAACTGAGAGACCCGATTCGCGCATCGTACCGCGGCTGCGAGATCGTCTCGGCGCCGCTTCCGTCGTCGGGAGGGATCATCCTCTCGGCTCTCTTCCAGATTCTGGCGCGCCACGATGTCGGCAAGATGGAGTACCACGGTGAAACCCAGGTCCACCTCTTCACGGAAGCGGAGAAGATCGTGTACCGGCTGCGCGCTCTCTATCTAGGAGACGAGGACTTTCACCCGGCGCCGTGGAAAGGACTCGTCGATCCGTCGTACACCGAGTGCCTCGATGGCTTGATCGATCCAGCGCGCGTGCTCCGCGTGAGCGAGATCGATTCCATCGATCTCGCACCGGCGTCCGAGTCGAACGAGACGACACATTTCTCGATCGTCGACCGGTGGGGGAATGCCGTCTCCAACACATATACGCTGAACGGTTGGTTCGGCTCGGGGGTCACGGCTGCCGGGACGGGAATTCTCCTCAACAACGAAATGGACGACTTCAGCATCAAGCCGGGTCATCCCAACCTCTACGGTCTCGTCGGGAGCGAGGCGAACGCGATCGAACCGGGGAAGCGGATGCTGAGCTCGATGGCTCCGACGATCGTATCGAGAGACGGGGACCTCTTCATGGTGGTGGGTTCGCCTGGCGGGTCGACCATTCCTACGACGATTCTGCAGGTCATCTCCAACGTGGTGGATTTCGGGATGTCGCTCGAAGATGCGGTCGCCGCCGGGCGGGTACACAACCAGTATCTCCCCGACAAGATCTCCATCGAGGCGGAGGCGCTCGCCGCGTCCGTGGTGGAGGCGCTCCGTGCGGCGGGCTACACGGTGGAGGAAAGGGAACCGATCGGCGACGTTCAGGCCATTCTCGCGGACACGAACGCAAACGGCCGCGGCGTCGCCCCGAAAGGTCTGCCGAACGGCCGTCTTCGTGGAGTCTCCGACACGCGCGGCAACGGCCGCGCCATCGGCTATTAGTGCTGATGCTCCGGCTGCGGCACGCTGTGTACGTGACGCTGCAGGCTCTTGTCCAGGTACTCTTCCGCTTTGAACACCGGCTCTATGTCCACCGGGATGTCCTTGAGCGTCGCCACGAGCGTGTCGATCTCCGGCGTGCTCTGACCGTACTTCTCGATGAACGCGGCCGCTCCGTCGTAGTTGCCGAGCGCCTGGATCATGAGAAGCTCCTTCGCCATCGCCTCGACGGCGGCGGGCATCTTATCCAGGTGGACGCGGAACTTGCCCGACTGCGAATCCAGCGAGATCGCTCCCTGTTCACGGAAGAAGTTGAACTCCATCATGTTCGCGTTCGCGTGCGCCGAGCTCGCGCCGAAGCGGATCGCCCGGAAAAACCCCGGCAGGAAGCTCACGTAGCCTTTCGTGTCCATTCCCTTTTCGAAAAAGCCCTCCTTGTGCAGGATCTTCGTGCAGTAGAGCCCCAGAATGTCCGCCTTCGCCTCCTCGATCGCCGGGTAGAGATCCTTGAGCTCCCGGTTCACCGTGGTCTCCGTGCCGTCGCTGCGTTTGATCGTCCCCGGTCCCAGGCCGTGCGAGAGTTCGTGCATCAGCGTGTTGTTGAAATACGCATCGAAGACGACGTAATCCACCTGACTCGGGTCGAGAACCTGCGCCGCGATGGGGACGAGGATCTGGTCGAACTTCGCCCGCGAAACGTTTTTAAGCATCACTTTCTTCGTTCCCTTGGCGTCGCGCACGGCTTCGTCGTTGGGCAGGTTGAAGGCGATCGTCTGCACGCCCGCCTTCGTGTCGCCCGCCGAGTACACGAGATCCACAACGCTCACCGGCGACTCCGCCCCCCGGCTCGTGTTCTTGTGCTCGTCCGGGATCGGAAGGCTCGCCTCGAGTTTCGGAATGAAGCGCTTGATTCCCTCGAGCTTCTTGCTGTCGGCGGGGTACCGTATCGCGATGAACGTTTCGAAGGCGGCCTTGTAGCCGAAGAGCGCGTCCTCGTAGACCTCGTACGGCCCGATCGTCACGTCGATCGTGTTGTCCTTCACGTCCATCCAGTCCATATCGCTCTGGCGGTACGAGTTCGATGAGAAAGCATCCGCGCGGCTCCGCAGGTACGCGGCGAGCGTCGTGTAATCGACGCCCTTCGCGAACGCCGCCGCGTTCTCGGGCTTCGTGAGGATATCGGCGGCTTCACGTATGAGCCCCGCCGCTTTCGCGATCAGATCCTTGTACTCCTCGCTGTACGGTACGGCGACGAGCGTGCCGTTCTGTCTTCGTATCGTTGTGAAGTATCCGCGGAACTCCTCGTCTTTATCCGGATGTTGAGCGAGGAAGTTCTCGAACTCTTCCTTCGTCATATCCTCGGGGTAGAAGTTCGCGCCCTGCGGTTTGGCGAGCGAGCCGATGAAGGGCGAGTCCACCGTGAGACGATCCCACGGCCCGGCGTTGATGTTGAAAAAGCGAATGAGGTCGAGAATCAGGGCATGGTCTTCGCCGATCGCCGACGAAGGGGCCTGGTGCGAGTACGCGTGAACCTCCGCCAGCTGCTTTTCGAGGGCGACGTTCCCCGACCATACCTGGCGGAGAAAGATGTCGTCGATCACTCGCCCCGCCTGAACGAGCTTCCCCAGCGCTTCCTTCTCGGGATCCGAGAGGACCGCTGCGTCGTACCCCATGTCGACCTTCACGTACTTCCGCAGCTTGACTTTCAGGTCGTAGTAGGGGATGTGATCGGGAATTGCCATCGTGACCTCGGTTTCTTTTTGCGCGCCCTGTTGCTTGGTCTTTCCCGAGTCGTCCTTGCTGACGCAGGACACCCAGAGCGGAAGGGCGAGAATGAGAATAGGGACGAGCAACAACCGCTTCATAGCTCACAGCTCCTTTGTGTCGTGAGAACCGCGTACACGGGTTCGAAGACATTCGCAGATGAAAGGGAATTCGTCCGGCTATTATGCGGCATTCGCGGGGGTCTGTAAAGCGGGTCCGCTTGTTTTGGGGCGAACCTTGGGGTTGGCGGCGGCGGCTATAACCGCCATAAATAAATAGGGGTTCCCGTATTGACAAACGCCCGCCGGCGGGTTATCATACGGCGTCGGCAAATCATCCTCGGAGTCTTGGTTTCAGAATGGCGTTCGTCTTCGAACGCTGGGGATGGGGATCGAGTGGAGTTGCCGACGGTAGCATTTCCGACATACTCACGCGAGAATATCAGGCTCCTCGGTAGCTCAATCGGTAGAGCATGCGGCTGTTAACCGCAGGGTTGCTGGTTCGAGTCCAGCCCGGGGAGCCAATTGTTCCAGTATTCGAACATGGCGCGGTTTGGTAACGCGTACCAGACCTCCAACGTTCGACGATCATGAACAAGGACCTTCTTCACTATCCGGTGGAGGAGGTCTTTCCTTTGGGCGTTCGTGCCGGCCGCCATCACCTTCTC
>CAZYCB010000362.1:0-7040 GCA_964645735.1 uncultured bacterium
CTGGGATACTCCGTCTCGAATGAAATCCGCCGGGTCTACGTCGACGCTCCCAAACTCGAACAGATCCTCATCAATCTGCTCAACAACGCGGTCAAGTTCACGCAAGAGGGCGGGGAAGTGACGGTCAGCGTCGAACGCGCGGGCCTCGAGATTCTGGAGGACGATCTGAGAATCCTCCCCTGGAATCGGATCGCCGATCTCACGTTAGTCCGCTTCACCGTGAGGGATACGGGGATCGGAATGACGGAGGAGACGCTTCTGCATCTCTTCACGCGTTACTACGGCGACGGCGGCCGCGGCAAAGGGCGGGGGTCGCACCTCGGGCTGAGCATCTCCAAGACCCTCGCCGAAGCGCAGAACGGGACGCTGGTGTTCGAGAGCGAGCTCGGTGTCGGGACGGCGGCGACGGTGACGCTCCCGGCGGACGAGACGACCTTCACGCTGCTCTGCAAAACGAGATCCATCAAACGCGTGCTCGCCAGGCTGCTCGAGCGGCGTGAAAACGCCGTTCTCTGCGTGCTCCGCAAGGACGATTCGCCGCCGTGGACGAGCGTGACCCAAGGGTGGAAGGCGGACATTGGGGTGAACCCGAGTCCCGAAGAGGAAAAGTCGCGCGCCTGCGTCGTGTGGACGCTCGGCGAGCGCATCGCGCTCTCTCTTCTCGCCGGGCCGTGCGCGGACACGGCAGTCCGGGAGCTGTTCGGCGCCGCGGCGGGGCGCAAGGGGCCGGCGGCGATCCATCCCGATGGATGCACGATCGCGGTTCACAACCTCTTGCCGGCGGACTTCCGACTGGCCAGAGTGCTCGCCCTCGCGATGAGAGAAAACCAGGAGCGCCAAACGGCGGACCGGCCGCCTCGGCGCGGCGGGGAACATGTTGTCGTGAAATGAACGCAGTACGTTGGAAGGAGCTTCTCGATCAGGAGAGTGCAGATGGAAAACGCAAGAATCTTGCTCGTGGACGATGAACAGGACATCGTGGAGACGGTGAAATACAGTCTGGAACTTCGCGGTTACACCGTGGAGGCCGCCTACGACGGGCCGAGCGCTCTGGCGAAGGCGCGCAGAAGTCGCTTCGACGCGATGATTCTCGACGTGATGCTCCCCGGGAAGAACGGATACGAGGTGTCGAGGCTCTTGAAGGAAGACATGGAGAAGAAGCGGATAGAACCCTTCGGCATCATCCTCTTCACGGCGCGAAGGCTCACGAGCGAGTTCAGGGAAGATTTCGTTTCGACGTGGTCCAAGGCCGACGCGTGCATCTACAAACCCTTCGACATGGAAGATCTGCTCGACAAGATCGCGGCCGTGATGGACGGGGCGGCGAGCACGCGTGCGGAGTCGTGACATGTGAGAAAGGGGCCGCTCTCGCCTCGGCTTCGCCGCGACGATAACGACCCCTTTCCCCTCTCGGAGGGTTGTCGCTCGATCCTACCTGAGAATCACCATCCGGTTCGTCACTGAAGCGTCCGTCGTCCTCACGCGGTAGAAGTACACACCGCTCGGCAGCGGTCCGCCGTTCTGATCGTTACCGGAGAAGAGAATGCGGTTCCAGCCGGCGGCGGCGTTCGGGACGCTCGCCGAGTACACGCGTCTGCCTGCGACGTCGTAAACGCTGATCTCGACTTCGCCGGCCCTCGGAAGTCCGATGTGGAACTCGGTCCCGCGGGCGAACGGGTTTGGAGAGTTCTGAAGCACGGTCAGCGCCTCGACAGCCGACGGCGGCTCGATGCCCGTGATTTCACCGAAAAACATCGCCGTAATTCGCATGTCTCCCGCTACGACGATCGTATCCGGATTCGCCGTGCCGGTGTGGTCGCCATCCCATCCGCCGAAGAAGCAGCCCGGATCGGGAATCGCCGTGAGCACGATCGTGTCCCCGAAGAGATAATTGGACGCCACCGGATCGACGGTGAGAGAGCCGTTTCCTGCCACCCACGTTCGAAGCGTGAACGCCTTCTTGGCGAAATTAGCGGTGACGGAGGTATCTCCGACCATCATGATCGTGGCGGGGTTCGCGTAGCCGGAAAGGCCGCCGGACCAGCCGTCGAACACCCAGCCCTCGTCGGGCACGGCGGTGAGCTTGACGCTCGAGCTGTCGAAGTAGGCCGAGTAGTCGGGGAGTCTCACGATCGAACCGCCCTCCGGGACCGAGGTCGTCAACTCGTGCATCGGGAATGATGCGAGCGGCGTGATGATCGCGTTGCCGAATGTCGCGTCCGCGAGGTGCGCGAGCAAGAGCACCGATCCGGCGTGCGACGCGAAGTCGCCCGAGAGCATCCACGTTGTCGGTTCCGGAGTGCCTTGCGGCCAGTATTTGACGCCGACGAAACTGACTCCGGGGGCCGTGGTCTCGGAGCGAACTTTGAGAATGTACGTGACGCCGAGTTCCATTGGAGCGCTCACGTCACCGCGGTCCCCCTCGTCATCCTTGAGCACCAACAGAGTGTTCGACGGGAATGGGTCGCTCCTGATCCACGCGATCGCCTGATACTGGCTTTCCACTCTCGGCTGGTGAAAGTCGGATACCATGAGCCCATCGGTCGTATGACCCATCCATCCGATGCACACGCCGACCCCCGTGTACTCGTAACCCCCGTGCACCGTGAGCGGAACGGTGACCTCGTAATCCGTCGGCCAGTTGCGCTCTCCCATGAGAAGGAAACGGTCGTAACCCGTTCCATTCGGGGCTGTGCGGACGCCGTCGTCCGTGAGGATCCACCGGCCGTCGCCGACGCATGCGGCATCCGTGACTTCGGCTGCGGCAGACCAGTCCGCTACAAACGGAATCTCCCAGGATATACCGTCCGTATAATTGATGGTCACCACGTGATCGGTCTGTTCGCCGATGTTGTCGATGGCCGTGATGATGATTTCGTTCGCTCCGGGTTCGAAATCGCTGTAATCGATCTCGATGTTGAAATCGCCGGCTCCCACGAGGCGGAACCCGTCAGGTCCGATCGTAAGGGGAAGGTTCGGCCCCCCATTGAGAGAATAGGATAGAGAGGTCACGTCGTCCGTATCCCAGGTCGTGCCCATGACATTGGCCCACCGCTGCGGGACTCCCAGCTGCCCGAACCCCTGGGTGTCGCCGTACCAGACATCGACGACGGGCAACGTCACCGCGGTCGGCGCCCCGCCGTCTTCGGGGGCTATCCGATCTGCGGTGTTGAAGAAGTAATCCACGTTGCCCACGAAGGCCATCGTGGCATCGAGACTCGTGCCTCCGCCTGTGTTGCCGAACACTACGCCCGCTTCGGTTACGGCGAGCGTCTGAATGAAAATGACCGCGGTTGTCCACGTAGACCCGTTGTTCGAGAAGTCGAAAGTCCACGTATCGCCGATTCTCCTGACTCTGAGGTAAGCGGGTGCCGAAGGAACCGCGGCATTTGTTTTCGAAGTCAGCACACCGGCGTCGAAGTACCCGGCGTACACCCGAGGACCGCCCGCCGTGTAGAGAGCTTCGAAGCGGATGTAGGTGTCGTCGTCCTCCTGGACGAGAAAGCCCTGATCCTGGTAGGTGAAGCTCCCCGCGGAGCCCAGCTTGAGCTCAACCTCGAAATCCGTGTCGGGAGCATCCTGCATGAGCCGCGGCGCAGTTATCCCCGCAGCCGAGAAACCGTGTTTGATGCCGCCGGGGACATACACGATGACGTTGGTGCCGCTCATCGTGAGCGTGGCGTCGCCGAGCGGATTGACGAAACTCCAGATCGACGTATCGAGTTCGTCGGCCGAGAAGTCGTCGGACTGCATTCCGAGCGGGGGCAGCTTCGTCACCGTTACGTCGCCGAAGGTGGCCTCCGCGTAATCGGCGGTGAGGATGATCGAACCGGCGCGGGCCGCGAAATCGTACGAGAGGTCCCAGTCTATCGGCTCGGTCGTGCCGTTCTCCCAGAGCTTCACCGAGACCCGGGCGAGTCCAATGCCGACCGCCTGGGATCTCATCTTCATTATGTAAGTCGTGCCCGCCTGCACAGACACGGCTTTCTGCCCGCGAATCTGGCTGTTGTCCTTGAGGACGAGCGTGGGGTTCGCCGGGAAGTCCACGATCTTCGCGGACGCCTGGTAGGGTTTCGTCACACGCGGCTGCTCGGATCCCGTGTGCCCCTGCCAGCCGACCAGCATTCCGACGCCGAAGCTCCCGCCGACATTGCCCCTGTGGATAGTGAGCGGCAGCGTGACTTCGTAGTTCGGTGTCCACGTGCGTTCGCCGATACCGATGTACCGGTCGTACCCCGTGGCGGTCAACCCGATCCGCGCGCCTTGTCCCGTCAAAGACCAGCGGCCGTCGACGACCTGCGCCACGTCGGAAATGGCGCTCGCCGATGTGAACGACGCTGTGTAGGGGAGCACCCACAAGACATCTTCCGTGTATTGGATCGTGACTGTCTGTTGGCTCGTCGCGTCGAGCGTATCCGCAGCGGTGATGACGAGTTCGTTCGCACCGGGAACGAGATCGGCGACGTCGATTTCGACGTTGAAATCACCCTTCCCGTCGAGGCGCATTCCGTCGGGTCCGATCGAAAGCGGCGTGCTGGGCCCGCCGTTCAGACTGTAGGAAAGCGAGTCGATGACGTCCTCGTCCCAGACCGTTCCCAGGATGTTCGCCCATTGCTGCGGTGTCCCGAGGCCGCCGAAGTTCTGCGTGTCGCCGTACCACACGACGATGACGGGGGGCGTGGGCGCCGTCGGATCTCCGCCGTCCTCGGGGACGATCGGAGTCGCGGTATTGAAAAAGTAATCGACGTTCGCCACGAAATCGGGGCTGGCATATTCGGACTCGCGGGAATTCCCGGCGAAGAGCCCCGTTTGGGTCACCGTCATGCCGCGCGTGAAAGTACCCGCGGTCGTCCACGATGTTCCGTCGAAGGAGTAGCTGTAGTCCCATGTGCTCCCGGTCCGCGCGACTCTCAAGTAGCTCGGGATACCGGGGAGCGCCATCGATATTCTGGTGGTGGGCGGGTTCACGCCGTCGACGTAGCCGGCGAATATGCTGGCGGTGGAGCCATCGTGGTGCACGTCGAAACGCAAATACGTGTCCGAGTCCTCGACGACGATGAATCCCTGCATCTGATAACGGAGCGACGGTGCCGAGTCGAACTTCGCTTCGAGCGAGAAATCCGTGTTCGGCGCTGCCTGGAGAATACGGGGCGCGCAATTGCACGAAGACCACAGTGTGTGCGACTGCCCGCCCGGCACATGGATGAGCACGTTGGTGCCGCTCATCACGATAGCGGCGTCACCCACCGGGTCCATCCACTGCCACGTCGAGCCGAGCGATGTCGAATGAAAATCATCCGACTGGATCGCTTGTCCCGCGGCGGTTCCGGCGATGACCATGATGCCCAAGAAGGCGAGAACCGAAACGACGACCGATTGAAGACTCAGACGATGTGAGCACTGGAACATTACGAACGACCTCCGTTTGTGCGATGGGCAATGCCGAGCCGAGAACGAGTACAATACGTGTCCAGGACCATAGCAGGATCGATACCGCACGACGTCCGTCGCGGTAAATCCTCGCTCTTCAACCGGTTGTCCTGCAATAGCTTGCAAAAACGGCAGTTCAACTCTAGTGAAGATAGTCCAATTTGTCGAAACCCGTGGTGCAAGACCCAGGCGAGGACGCCTGCGAGCGACGTGTTGGGCGAAGAGCCCCTTCGCCTCGACCCGCGTGTGGCGCGCCGCGGCGTGGATGTCCGGGTTGCGGCGTCGAGTGTATCACGCGGCCCGGGAGCCGCTCCGGACCTCCGGCGCGCTCACTTCGCGCGGCCGCGGGAGAACGAAGAGTTCGAAGTCGGACGTTGACAAAGGCTCCGGTGGGTGGCACCATACTGCCGTTCCCCGAGTCGGAGACGCTCTGACTTGCGGGAGAGAACGATCCTCGAAGTTCTCGCGAAAATACGCCATTCTCCGGGTGCGAAGGTAGCTCAGACGGTAGAGCAACGGACTGAAAATCCGTGTGTCGACGGTTCGATTCCGCCCCTTCGCACCATCTTCTTGCGGATTTCCGTCGGTTTAAGGGTCGGTGGAGCGCCGAGCCGGTCGGGGCTGGCGCGTGGGACACTCGTGTTGTAAATTTGTGCCAAAGGAGGACATGAATGAAGAACATCTCACGCGCGACAGCCGCATGGCTCGGTCTCGCAATGATTCTCGCCGCCCTTCCAGCCCTCGCGGGCGTGCAATGGGCCTCCGGCACGCACGAGGACATCGTCAAGAAGGCGAAAACCGAGAAGAAGAACGTGTTCATCGATTTCTACGCGACGTGGTGCGCTCCGTGCAAGAAGCTCGACGAGGTGACCTACAAGGACGACAAGGTCATCGCTCTTCTCAACTCGATGATCCCCGTCAAGTGGGATGCGGAGAAAGGAGAGGGCGTCGAACTGGCGAAGCGCTACAACATCGGCGCGTACCCCACGCTCATTCTCCTCGGGCCTGATGGCGAAGAAATCGACCGGTACCTCGGTTTCGTCGATCCCGAGGGGTTCGTCAAAGTGATATCCGATTACAGGAATGGCATAGGGACCGTGGCCTTCTACGACGACGCGGTCAAGAAAGACCCGAAGAACGCAGCGGCGTGGCAAGCGCTTGGAAGAAAGCACGCCGACGCCGGGCGAATCGAAAAAGCCAAAGTGGCGCTCGGCACGTATCTGGATTTGTCTCCCGACATCGACGCCGAGGAGAAGGCTGGGGTGATGTATACGCTGGGCGAAGTGAACTACCGCGGTCAATCATACGATGAAGCCATCGCGATCTTCGCACAAGTGGTCCGGGAATTCCCCGGGACCCAGTGGGAGGACGAAGCGCAGATGATGGGTGCGCACGCGTACTTCAAGAAGGGGCAGAGCGACAAGAGCCTCGAATGGTACACCTCGTACGTCGATCGCCACGCCGACGATCCCGCGGCGCTCAATTCGTTCGCGTGGTTCTGCGCATCGAAGAAGGTCGGCATGGCAAAAGCTCTTCCGTACGCCGAGAAGGCGGCCGAGCTCTCGGGCCGTGATCCCGGCATACTCGACACACTCGCCGAACTCCACTAC
>CAZYCB010000363.1:0-2080 GCA_964645735.1 uncultured bacterium
TCCACGACGATGATGAAGACGCCGCATGGAGTGTTCCCGATTCCCATGGCGTATCCGACGGTGGGAGGCGTCGCCTGGAGCGGTTCGTTAGTCCTGGGTCCGAACCAGACGGCGACGTTCGGGTTCGATAATCCGTATTTCCCGTGGGATATGGAGTGGTTTGCCGAGCACCCCGACGCGGTTAATTCGTCGCAGGGATACATGTGGTTCCCGATCGCGGGGCCGACGGGTGTCTATACGCAGGGCTTTGTCCACGGTCCCGGCGAGTTCGTCGTTCCGACGGAGGAGACGACGTTCGGGCGCATCAAGGCTCTCTACGGCACCGACAACTAGAGCGCACATCGAGAGAGGCGGGGTCTCGCGCTCGATCGATCGGGGGATCGATCGGGGGGGGCCCAAGCGTTTTGCCGAGCGGGCGGAGGGTGTTCCGCACACCCTTCGCCCGCCTTTATTCACGTGTCCCTTGTTTCGGAGGCGTCCGAGGAGCATGTCCAACCAGAAACGAAGAAAAGACGTCCGGAACGTGGCCATCATCGCCCACGTCGACCACGGCAAGACGACTCTGATCGACGCGCTGCTCAAACAGACCGGCGCATACACGTTTCGCGAGGGCGAAACCACGATCATGGACTCGAATCCCCTCGAAAGGGAACGCGGGATCACGATCTTTTCGAAAAACGCGTCCTTCGTTTGGCGGAACACCCATTTCAACATCGTCGATACGCCAGGTCACGCCGATTTCGGCAGCGAAGTCGAGCGCATCTTGAAGATGGTCGACGGTGTGCTCCTGCTCGTCGATGCGTTCGAAGGCCCGATGCCGCAGACGAAGTTCGTTCTCAAAAAATCGCTCGACCTTCATTTGAAGCCGCTCGTCGTCATCAACAAGATCGATCGCCCGAACGCCCGGCCCAACGAAGTGGCGGACATGACGTTCGATCTTTTCTGCGAGCTGAACGCCACGGACGAACAGCTCGACTTTCCCATCGTGTACGCATCGGGAAAGGACGGATACGCGCGCCTCGAGCTGGACGACACCGATACGGACATGACGCCGCTCCTCGAGACGATGCTCCGCCGCGTGCTCCCTCCCATCGGCGATATCGATCAGCCGTTTCAGATGCTCGTCACGATGCTCCACTACGACAACTACCTGGGTCGGATGGCCATCGGCCGCATCTTTCACGGAAAGATCACGCCGAACGAGCCGATCGTCCTCGTCAAACGCGACGGCCATCACGAGCGCGGCCGCGTGACGAAGATCCTCAAGTACAAGGGACTCCGACCGGTCGAGGCCGACGTGGCGCTCGCCGGCGATATCGTCATGATCGCCGGCATGGAAAACGTGAAGGTGGGCTCCACGCTCGCCGCGCCGGAGAACCCCGAGCTGCTCCCGATGGTCAAGATCGACGAACCGACGATCTCGATGAACTTCTCGCACAACGCGAGTCCGCTGGCCGGCAAGGACGGCGGACGTTTTCTCACGTCCAGACATCTTCGCGAAAGGCTCGAGCACGAGGCGATGATCAATGTCGGCGTGCACGTAGAGGAGACGGCGGACGGCGACCGGTTCAAGGTATCGGGCAGGGGCGAGCTTCACCTCGCCATCCTGATCGAAACTCTGCGGCGCGAGGGGTACGAGATGGAGGTATCGCGCCCCGAGGTGATCCTCAAGTCGGTGGACGACGAGGTCCTCGAACCCGTCGAGGAAGTGGTGATCGACGTCGCACCGGAGTATCAGGGACCCGTGATGCAGGCGGTCGGTGAACGCAAGGGAGAGGTGACGAAGATCGCCATGAGCGCGGTCGGGACAGTGCGCCTGGAGGTCTATATCGCGTCGCGGGCGCTCATCGGGTTTCGCTCCGATCTGCTCACGATGACGCGCGGCACGGGCATCATGTACCAGAACTTCCATGAATACCAGAGGTACAAAGGCGACATGCCCGCGCGCAAGGCGGGCGTCATGGTATCGATGACGGGCGGGCGTGCAGTCGCGTACGCGCTCTGGGGTCTGCAGGAACGCGGCGAGATCTTCGTTCACCCCGGCGATGATCTCTACGAGGGAATGATCGTTGGAGCGGCG
>CAZYCB010000364.1:0-4347 GCA_964645735.1 uncultured bacterium
CGGGTGGCTGGCCGGCTGCACCACGGACGAGCAGCTCATGGTAGCGTGCATCATCGTAACACACGGAAGTCTCGCCGGAGAGCTGGTCGAAACGGCGAGGAGAGTCTTCGGCGACTTCGACGGCTGCTTCGCCGTGACCAACGAGGGCAAGTCCCCCAACGTTCTCTTCGAGGAGATGAAGCGGCTCGTCGACGAACTGAACGGCGAACCGTGTGTGGTGTTCGTGGATTTCACCGGGGGGAGCTGCTGCCACGCGTGCCTGAGGCTCCGTGTCGACCGCGACAACGTCATCGTCATCTCGGGCGTCAACCTTCCGATGCTGCTCGCCTTTCTCAACAAGAGAGATTTCGTCCCGTTCGAGAGGCTCGCCGGCGAGATCCTGGAGCGCGGGCGCAATGCCATACGGCTGGTGGATCCGGACACTCTATGATGTCTCTCAGCTTGATTCGGATAGACGACCGGTTGATTCACGGTCAAGTGGTGCTCGGTTGGGCGAGGGTACTGAAGCCCGACCGCATCGTCGTGGCCAACGATCGCGTGGCGAAGAACGATTGGGAACGGAGGCTGTACTCGGCGAGCGTTCCCCCGCACCTGCAGGCCTCGTTTCTCACGCTCGAGGAAACCGCGGCCAGGATCCGCTCGGACGGATTCGGCGACGATGCCGTCCTGCTGCTCTTCGAGTCGGTCGCCGACGCGCACGGCGTGGTCGAGGCTGGAGTGCATTTCGACGAGATCAACGTCGGAGGCCTCCACTACCACGACGGCGCCAGCGAACTCCTACCCTTCGTCTACGTGTCCGAGGACGACAGGCGCCTTCTCAAGGACCTCGCCGAGAAGGGCGTGAAGTTGATCGCGCAGGACATCCCCGGCAACCCCGCCATCAACTTGACGCCGCTCGTCACGACCGGCGGGACGAGGCCTTCCGGCGGGATTTAGATAGACCCCTCCTAAGCTTCTCCTTTAGAATACGGTCGCTTTTTCGTCTAGTACGGTGTGTCAATCGTTCGTCGGAGACAACCAGCGGAGCCGGCGCGATGAGTTGGTACATTACGCTCGGTGTGATCGCGGGCATTCTCGCGGTCGATCAGCGAGCCGGGTGGCAGGGCCTTCTCGCACAGCCTGTCTTTTCCGCCCCTCTCGTCGGGTACATTCTCGGCGAGCCGTGGGCCGCCCTCGGCGTGGGAGTCGTTCTCGAACTCATCTACCTGTCGATCGTTCCCATGCGCGGCGTGAAGACTCCCGATCAAGTCGCCGCAGGCGTTGTGGGAGGAGGCACGGCGAGTCTGCTTCTCCGGAGTCCTGGTGACCACGAGATCGCGTTCGTGTGTGCGGTGGGTCTATTCATCGGGCTCGTTGCCGGTGAGATCGGCGCGCGGCTCGCGTCACCCCTTTTCGGTCTTCAGAACCGCTTTCTGAGCAGTGTCGAGATTCCGCTGGACATGCCCCGGCGCCGCATCGCGCGCCGGGTCTTTTTACTCCACGCGTCATCGGTGGGATTCATCTTCGTGGTCGAGAGCCTTCTCGTGCTCGTTCTGTGCGCCGGAGGCTGCTACGCCGGAGAGAAATTCACGCGCATCGTGAACGGCACTCTCGTCCGGGGCGCGATGTGGTGGCAGTCGATTCTCATCGCGATCGGCATCGCCTCGATACTCCACCTTTTCTGGCAACACCGCTTGAGAAGGGCGCTCGTCGTGTGCGCCGCGACGGTGGTGATCCTCCTGTGGCTCGTATGACGGGACGGCTCGGGACGTGGGATCTCTTCCAGGTGTATTTCCGGCTGCTTTTCCTCCAGGGCCTCCTCCACCGGCGCGGCATGCAGAACCTGGGACTGGCGAGCGCGCTCGGTCCGGTGAGCCGCAAGCTCGACCCTGACGATAACTCCATGTTGTTAAGGCACTTGGCCTTCTTCAACTGCAACCCCAACTTCGTTCCGCTCGTCGTCGGCGGGGTCCTTCGGCTCGAAGAGGAGAAACTGGCCGGACGGCCGGTCAGCGATCAGGACATAGACCGATACAAGAGGGCGCTGGCCGGACCGCTGGCCGCGATGGGGGATATGCTCTTCATGGGGACCGCAAAACCGTTGGCATTGACTTTTGCGTGCGTGTTTGCTATATATAAGCTCCCCATCGGGTTATTGGCAGTTTTTTTGCTATACAACCTGGCGATTCTGACGTGCCGCCTATGGGGTGTATACTTTGGCTACGCCAAAGGATGGGATCTCGTGGGCGCATTTTCCGGTCCACGATTCCAGAAGATACTTAATGTCGCCGAAGGCGCCGGTGCGGGTGTGGGCGGGGTGCTGCTCGGAGTTCTCGTGCATCGTTTCTCCGGCAACGGACTCGCGATGGCGTTGCCTGGAGCCGCCGTGGCGACGATCACCCTTTACCTATTGAGAAGGGACGTTCCTGCTTCCTGGGTAGCCATCATTCTTCTCCCAACCTGCGCTTTCATCGCTCTCTTGACAGGATAGAGTCATCGGGTGCGCCGGTCGGCGGCTGAGATTCCTCGCGGGTGAAGGTAAAGGGCCGGCAAGAAATAAAACGCCGGGAACGGAACGGAATATCGAGATGATCGAATTCGAAACGCAGGTGAAAAACAAGATCGGCGTGCACTTGCGCGCGGCCGGCGAGTTCGTCAAGACGGCAACGAAATTCACCAGCGAAATCTTCGTGGTCAAAAACGGCAGAAAAGCGAACGGAAAGAGCATCCTCGGCCTTGCCAGCCTCGCCATCGAGCGGGGTGCGCGGATAACCGTCCGCATCGACGGCGAGGACGAGAGGGAAGCGCGCGAAGCGATCGAAGGACTCATCGACAACAACTTCAACGAAGAATGAACGTCGGCATGGACGGAAAGAAATCCCAACCCGCGATCGAGCCCTCCGGAGAATACGCCGCGTCGTCTCCAGAGACACCGAGCGCAAGCGCACCGGCGAGGAAGCAGGAGATCATTCGCTTCGGGATCTCTGCCGCGCCGGGGATAGTGATCGGCCGGGCCTTCGTCGTCGACGCCGAGGAAACCTTGAGCGTCCCGCGGACGCGCATTCCACAGGAGAAGGTCGAAGAAGAGGTCGAGAAATTCAAGAGGGCGCTCGAGCTCACCCGCGCCGAGCTGCTCCAGATCAAAGCGGATCTTTCCGAAAAAATGGGCGAGGATCACGCGAAGATCTTCGACGCCCACCTGCTGATACTCGACGACGTCATGGTGACCGAGGATACCGAGGCGCTCATCCGCGGGGAGGAATACAACGCGGCGTGGGCACTGAAAGAGGTCATCTCGAAAGTCGTATCGAGTCTTTCCAATATCGCCGACGAGTACCTGAAGGAAAGGTCGGCGGACATCGTCGACGTGAAGCGCCGTGTGCTGAGGAAACTCCTCGGCGTCGAGCGCGAGAAGTCCCTCAGTCTTGTCGAACCCTCGATCGTCGTCGCTCCTGAGCTCGCGCCGAGCGATACCGCCCAGGTCGACCGGCGTCTCGTCATGGGATACGCGACCGACCGCGGGGGGCGCACGTCTCACACGGCGATCCTCGCGCGATCGCAGGGCGTGGTAGCCGTTGTCGGCCTCGAGGACGCGAGCCCGCTCATCGAGGCGGGCGACATGCTGATCCTCGACGGAAACTGCGGGACGCTCATCATCAATCCGCTCGACGATACGATTGCGAAGTACAGGATCGAGATCGAGCGTTGGAAGGCATTCGAAGCGCAGCTCTTGACGCTCACCGGATATCCCGCGGAAACGCTCGACGGCCACAAGGTCGAGTTGATGGCCAACATCGACATGCCGAACGAGGTCCAATCGGCGCTCGATCACGGGGCCGAGGGCATAGGACTGTTTCGTACGGAGTACTACTTCATCGCGCACGAGCAGCTTCCCACTGAAGAAGAACAGTACAAGGTCTACCGCGCCGTCGTCGACAAGATGAAGGGCAAGCCGGTGACGATCCGCGTGCTCGACATCGGCGGCGACAAGGTTGCGGGGTACCTCCACAGGTCCGCCGAGTTGAACCCGTTCATGGGATGGAGAGGGATCCGATTCCTGCTCACGCGCAAGGACATCTTCAAGACCCAGCTCCGCGCGATCTACCGCGCAAGCGGCCACGGGGAGGTCCGCCTGATGTTCCCGATGATCGTCGGGATCGAGGAAGTCCAGCGGGCGAAGGAGATTTGCGAGGAGGTCAAGGACGACCTCACGAAGGGCCGGTACAAAATCGACTCCGATGTGAAGATCGGCATCATGGTGGAGACGCCGTCGGCGGTCGCAATGGCGGGCGCGCTGGCCAAGGAAGTGGATTTCTTCTCGGTCGGCACGAACGACCTCATCCAGTACACGATGGCGGTGGACCGGGG